>NZ_JAVREM010000016.1:0-116560 GCF_031845425.1 Streptomyces millisiae | reverse complement strand
CCCTTTTCCGGTGGCTCCGCGGCGCGGGGCGCGTCTGCGCCGCACCGCGCGCTGCGCGCGCGGGCGGCGAAGCCGGCGCGGGGCGCTCGGCTGCCAGTCGGCCCGCTGCGCGGGCCGTCGCGCGGTGCCGGGGCCGCAGGCCGTCAGGGCGGTCCGGTGGACCGGGGCGGGGAAGGGCGGGGGGTGGGTGGGGGAGAGCCGTGGCCAGGTGGCCCGCTGCGCGGGCCGTCGTCGGGTGTCGGTGATCGACGGGCGGGAAGTGGGGGGCGCGGTCACACTGGGGAGGTGGCCCCACGAGTGGATGGCGCGTCGTCCAGACAGCGGCTGTGGCGCCTGGTGCGGGTGGGTGGACTGTGTCTGGTGCTGCTGGTGCTGCTGGCGGGGGCTGGGCTGACCGCGCTCTACATCAAGTTCGACCGGAACATCTCGCAGATCGACATCGACGGCGCCCTCGGCCATGACCGGCCGGCGGACAGCCCCAACGGTTCCATGGACATCCTGGTGCTCGGCTCCGACTCCCGCGCCGGCACCGACGGCGAGTACGGCCGGCACTCGGGGGCCAGGGCCGACACCGCGATGATCGTGCACCTCAACGAGGCCAGGGACGCCGCCACCGTCGTGTCGATACCGAGGGACACCCTGGTCGAGCGGCCGAGCTGTGGGGGAGAGCCGGCCAGGAAGCGCACCATGTTCAACGAGGCCTACAGCGTCGGCGGGCCGGTCTGCGCCGTGAAGACCGTGGAGAAGCTGACCGGCGTGCGCATGGACCACTACCTGGAGGTCGACTTCGAGGGCTTCTCGCGGCTCGTCGACACGCTCGGCGGCGTCGAGGTCACCACCACCCAGGCCATCAGGGACGAGGACAGCGAGCTCGACCTGGCGGCCGGCACCCACACCCTCGACGGGGAGCAGTCGCTGGCCCTGGTGCGCACCAGGAAGGCGCTCTCCGACGGCAGCGACCTCGGCCGAATACGGCTCCAGCACTCGTTCGTCAGGGCCCTGGCCAGGCAGGTCGGCGGCATCGGGCTCTTCACCGACCCGCGCCGGCTCTACGACATCGCCGACACCGCCACCCGCTCCGTCACCACCGACTCCGGGCTCGGCTCGGCCGCGGACCTCGCCGGGCTCGCCCGCACCCTCAAGGGCATCGACCCGGAGTCGATGACCATGCTGACGATGCCCGTGACCTTCGATCCGAAGGACCCCAACCGGGTCGTCGCCATCGAGCGGCAGGCGACCCAGGTCTGGTCCGCGCTGCGCGCCGACCGGCCGGTGCCCGGCTCGGCGACCGAGGGCTCGGCGGCCGAGCCCCGGCCCAGCGAGCGCGAGGTGATCGCGAGGGAATAGCGGGAGCCCGGGGGCCGTTTTGGAGGGTGCGCACCAGTGCTGGCAGACTGGAGCGTCGGCCCCGGTTCACGGCGCGCATCCCGCGTGCCGACCCGGCGCCCTCCCGAACCTAGGAGAGACCCGTGAAGCGCGACATTCACCCCGCGTACGTCGAGACCCAGGTCAGCTGCACCTGTGGCGCGTCGTTCACCACCCGCTCCACCGTGAGCAGCGGAACCATCCGTGCCGACGTCTGCTCGGAGTGCCACCCGTTCTACACCGGCAAGCAGAAGATCATGGACACCGGTGGCCGGGTGGCCCGTTTCGAGGCGCGCTTCGGCAAGAACGCCGGGGCCAACCGCAAGTAGCGACCCCGACGGCGCCGGGCCCGGCCGCCCGTCCTGGGAGACCAGGAGGCGGCCGGACCGGCGCCTTTCGCGTCCGTGAGGGGGGCGCGTCAGACAAGAGGGGCGCGTCCCGTAAAGCCACCGTTACGCAGAGCTCAGGAGCAGTCACGATGTTCGAGGCGGTCGAGGAACTCGTCGGCGAACACGCCGACCTGGAGCGACGGCTCGCCGACCCCGGGATCCACGCCGACCAGGCCGCGGCCCGCCGGCTCAGCAAGCGGTACGCGGAGCTGACCCCGGTCATCACCACCTACCGCGCCTGGAAGGGCACCGGCGACGACATCGAGGCCGCCCGCGAACTCGCCGCCGAGGACCCGGAGTTCGCCGACGAGGTGAAGGAGCTCCAGGCCCGCCGCGACGAGTTGACCGACGAGCTGCGGCTGCTGCTCGTGCCCCGCGACCCGGCCGACGACAAGGACGTGATCCTGGAGATCAAGGCCGGCGAGGGCGGCGACGAGTCCGCGCTGTTCGCCGGCGACCTGCTCCGGATGTACCTGCGCTACGCGGAGCGCGTCGGCTGGCGCACCGAGATCATCGACGGCAACGAGTCGGACCTCGGCGGCTACAAGGACGTGTCGGTGGCCGTGAAGAGCCGCGGCACCCCCGCGCCGGGACAGGGCGTCTGGGCCCGGCTGAAGTACGAGGGCGGCGTGCACCGGGTGCAGCGGGTGCCGGCCACCGAGTCCCAGGGCCGCATCCACACCTCGGCCGCGGGCGTGCTCGTGCTGCCCGAGGCGGAGGACGTCGAGGTCGAGATCAACCCCAACGACCTGCGCATCGACGTCTACCGCTCCTCGGGGCCCGGCGGCCAGTCCGTCAACACCACCGACTCCGCGGTCCGCATCACCCACCTGCCCACCGGCATCGTCGTCTCCTGCCAGAACGAGAAGAGCCAGCTGCAGAACAAGGAGCAGGCGCTGCGCATCCTGCGCGCCAGGCTGCTCGCGGCGGCCCAGGAGGAGGCGGACCGCGAGGCGTCCGACGCCCGTCGCAGCCAGGTGCGCACGGTGGACCGCTCCGAGCGGGTACGCACCTACAACTTCCCGGAGAACCGGATCTCGGACCACCGGGTGGGCTTCAAGGCGTACAACCTCGACCAGGTGCTCGACGGCGAGCTCGACGCGGTCATCCAGGCCTGCGTGGACGCCGATTCCGCCGCGAAGTTGGCGGCGGCGCAGTGACCGTGAGATGCGTAGGGTGGGCAGCGTGACTGCATCAACCGGGCGGCCCGCCGGGGCGCCCTCCGGCCGCGGGGCGACCCGCTCCCTGCTGCTGGCCGAGGTCGCGCGGGCCACCCAGCGGCTGGCCGACGCCGGGGTGCCATCGCCGAGGTACGACGCCGAGGAGCTCGCCGCGTTCGTGCACGGCACCGAGCGCGGCCGGCTGCACTCCGTGCCCGACGCCGACTTCGACGCCCGCTACTGGGAGGCCGTGGCCCGCCGGGAGGCGCGCGAGCCGCTCCAGCACATCACCGGCCGCGCCTTCTTCCGCTACCTCGAACTCCAGGTGGGCCCCGGGGTGTTCGTGCCCCGCCCCGAGACCGAGTCGGTGGTCGGCTGGGCGATAGACGCGGTGCGCGCCATGGACGTGGCCGAGCCGCTGATCATCGACCTGTGTACCGGCTCGGGCGCCATCGCGCTGGCGCTGGCGCAGGAGGTGCCGCGCTCCCGCGTGCACGCCGTGGAGCTCGACGAGCGGGCCCTGGAGTGGGCCAGGAAGAACGCCGAGGGCAGCCGCGTCGTGCTGCACCACGGGGACGCCCGCACCGCCCTGCCCGAGCTCAACGGGCAGGCCGACCTGGTGATCTCCAACCCGCCCTACATCCCCCTCGGCGAGTGGGAGCACGTGGCCCCAGAGGCCCGCGACCACGACCCGGAGCTCGCCCTGTTCTCCGGCGAGGACGGCCTGGACACCATCCGGGGCCTGGAGCGGGCGGCGCACCGGCTGCTGCGGCACGGTGGCATGGTGGTCATCGAGCACGCCGACACCCAGGGCGGCCAGGTGCCCTGGATCTTCACCGAGGACCGCGGCTGGGCCGACGCCGCGGACCATCCCGACCTGAACAACCGGCCACGATTCGCCACGGCGCGTCGGGTCGCGCGGTGAGAGGAGGACCCTCAGTCATGGCACGTCGTTACGACTGCTCGGACCC
Organism: Streptomyces millisiae; assembly: GCF_031845425.1. Taxonomy (NCBI): domain Bacteria; kingdom Bacillati; phylum Actinomycetota; class Actinomycetes; order Kitasatosporales; family Streptomycetaceae; genus Streptomyces; species Streptomyces millisiae. Next base: position 112,675 of record NZ_JAVREM010000016.1, on the reverse strand, counting down.
GGTCGACCGCAAGCACGGGCTGCGGGAGGCCGCTTCCGCCGTGCGGCGCGGCGACCTCGTCGTGCTGCCCACCGACACCCTCTACGGGGTCGGCGCCGACGCCTTCAACACCGGCGCCGTGGGCGACCTGTTCGAGGCCAAGGGCCGCAGCCGCGGCATGCCGTCGCCCGTGCTGATCGGCTCGCCCAACACCCTGCACGGCCTGGTCACCGACTTCTCCGAACGCGCCTGGGAGCTCGTCGACGCGTTCTGGCCCGGCGCGCTCACCATCGTCGCCAAGCACCAGCCGTCCCTCACCTGGGACCTCGGCGAGACCCGCGGCACGGTCGCGGTGCGGATGCCGCTGCACCCCGTCGCGCTGGAACTCCTCAAGGACTTCGGCCCGATGGCCGTCTCCAGCGCCAACCTCAGCGGCCACCCGCCGCCAGTCGACTGCGACGGCGCGATGGACATGCTGGGCGACGCGATCGCCGTCTACCTGGACGGCGGGCCGACGCTGGACACCGTGCCCTCCTCGATCGTCGACGTCACCGGGAGCGTTCCGGTGCTGTTGCGCGCCGGGGCGGTGAGCGAGGAGGAGCTGCGCAAGGTCGTCCCCGATCTGGAGACCTCGCATTGACCCCGCCCGCGGCCAGCCCCGCGGACACCGGCAACACCGGCATACCGGCCCACGAGGTGCCCGGCGGTCCGCGGCAGGTCTTCCGGATACTGCACGTCAGCACGGGCAACGTGTGCCGTTCCCCGATCACCGAGCGGCTGACCCGCCAGGCCATCGCCGACCGCCTCGGCGGCTACACGGGCGGCCTGGTGGTGGAGAGCGCCGGCACCTGGGGGCACGAGGGCGCGCCGATGGAGGAGCACGCCGCCCAACTGCTCGCCGAGTACGGCGCCGACGCCGGGGGCTTCACCGGCCGGGAACTGCTCGACGAGCACGTGATTCAAGCCGATCTCGTGCTCACGGCGACCCGCGACCACCGGGCCCAGGTCATCTCCATGGGGCACTCGGCCGGACTGCGCACGTTCACGCTCAAGGAGTTCACCCGCCTGGTGCGGGCCATCGACATGACCACGCTGCCGGCGGCCACCTCGCCCGAGGGCCTGGTGGAACGGGCGCGGGCGCTGGCGCGCGCGGCGGCCGCGCTGCGGGGGTGGCTGCTCGCGCCCAACGCGGAGGCCGACGAGGTGCAGGACCCGTATGGTGCGCCCCTGCCCTATTTCCGCAGTATCGGCGAGGAGATCAACGCGGCGCTGGATCCCGTCGTCACGGCCCTGACCGGGGTGCCTTCGCGCGCACCATGGCGGTCGAGGGGGGCGCGGGCATGAGAAGGTGTTCCGCGGTAGTCCAGCGAGACCACTGGGGCATCTTGTGCGCGAATACCTGTTGACGCTCTGCGTCACCGCCGCCGTCACCTATCTGTTGACGGGTCCGGTGCGGAAGTTCGCGATCGCCTGGGGCGCCATGCCGGCGATCCGGGCGCGGGACATCCACCGCGAGCCCACGCCGCGGCTCGGCGGCATCGCGATGTTCGGCGGCCTGTGCGCGGGCCTCCTGGTGGCCGCGCAGCTGGAGAACATCGGCGAGGTGTTCCTCTTCTCGCAGGAGCCGCGGGCGCTGCTCTCCGGTGCCGCGCTGATCTGGATCGTCGGCGTCCTCGACGACCGCTACGGCGTGGACGCGCTGCTCAAGCTCGGCCTGCAGATGATCGCGGCCGGCGTGATGGTGCTCCAGGGCCTGACCATCCTGTGGCTGCCGGTGCCGACCGTCGGCATGGTCGCGCTCACCCCGCTCCAGGGCACGCTGCTGACGGTGGCCATCGTGGTGGTCACCATCAACGCGGTGAACTTCGTGGACGGCCTCGACGGCCTGGCCGCCGGCATGGTCTGCATCTCGGCGGCGGCGTTCTTCCTGTACGCCTACCGCATCTGGTACGGCTACGGCATCGAGGCGGCCGCCCCGGCGACGCTCTTCGCGGCCGTGCTGATGGGCATGTGCATCGGCTTCCTGCCGCACAACCTGCACCCGGCGCGGATCTTCATGGGCGACTCGGGGTCGATGCTGCTCGGACTGGTGCTCGCCGCGGGCGCGGTGTCCATCACGGGCCAGGTCGACCCGGACGCGATGGGCCTCGACCTGACCGGCCGGGAACGCACGGTGCAGCAGGTGCCGGTGTACATCCCGCTGCTGCTGCCGCTGACGATCATCGTGGTGCCGTTCATGGACCTGGTGCTGGCGATCGTGCGCCGGACGTGGAACGGACGCTCCCCGTTCAGCGCGGACCGCGGCCACCTGCACCACCGGCTGCTGGAGATCGGCCACTCGCAGAGCCGGGCCGTGCTGATCATGTACTTCTGGTCGGCGCTGATCTCGTTCGGCGCGGTGGCGTACTCGGCGCAGGCCGCCAACGAGTGGGCCAGCGCGTGGATCGTGCCGACGGTGGTGGTGCTGAGCGCGGTCGGCCTGATCGTGCTCCTCATGCCGCGCTTCACCCCCCGCGCCCCCCGCTGGGCGCAGAGCGTGGTGCCGCCTCGCTACCGCCGTGCGCCTGCCGGCGCCAGCGGCTCGAAGGTACGCGAGCCGGCGACGGCGGAAGCCGACACGGGCGCCCCCGCGGACCCGCTCGCCGCTGGCGCGGCAACCGTGCCGGCTTCGCCGGGTGGCGGCTCCTCGGCGGATGCCGAACGGCTTGCCGCTGGCGCGGCGCCGGCTTCGCCGGCTGGTGGGTCTTCGGCGGAGGCCGAGCCGCTTGCCGCTGGCGCGGCCGCGGCGCCGGCTGGCGCTGAGGTGGGCCTGTCGGCCGAACCGTTGGCCAATGGCGCGGCGGCGCCGGTCGCTTCGCCCGGCGGCGACGAACCGGCTTCGCCGGGCACCGGCTCCTCGGCGGATGCCGAGCCGCTTGCCGCTGGCGCGGCGACGGCGCCGGATGGCGCTGAGGTGGGCCGGTCCGCCGAACCGTTGGCCGCTGGCGCGGCAGCGCCGCCGGCTTCGCGGGGTGGTGGGTCTTCGGCGGATGCCGAGCCGCTTGCCGCTGGCACGCCGGCTTCGCCGGCGGACGCTGAGGCAGGTCTGTCCGCCGACCAGGCGGCTGGTGCGGCAGCGCCGGTCGCTGCGTCGGGCACCGGCTCCTCGGCGGACACCGAGCCGCTTGCCGCTGGCGCGGGAGCGTCGCCGACCGCCACGAGTGGGGGCGTCGATGCCGGCCTGTCGGCCGAGCTCGCCGCAGGCGGCGCCGCAGGCGGTGCCGGTTTGCCGGAGCACACGGTGGGGGACGCCGAGGCGGCCAAGCCCGCCGGGGGCGGCCGGCGGCCGCGGGGGGCCACGGCGGTCGGCGACCGGCAGCGGTTCGGCCGCCGGCGGATCGACAGTCGGTCATGAGGGCGGCTCGCCGGGCCGGCCAGGCCTCCCGTCGGCGGATCGACAGTCGGTCGTGAGGGCGGCTCCGGCTGGGCCGGCAAGGCCCTAGCAGATGACGATCTTCCCGTCAGCACCGCAACGGTTTGATTACCTCTCCCGTGTGAGGTCCTGCACACGAACTGGGTAAAGACCTCATCAAATAGTTTGTGATAGCGTTCACGAAACGCTCGTCAACTCGTCAACGACGACAGTCCCCGAAGCCCGCCGGAGAAACACTTCCATGCAGTCCAACGACGCCGCGATCATCCGTGGCGCCGCGATCCCCACTGCCGCGGTAGGTGTACTCGCCGTCGCCATCGGCGCGGCGGTGGCCGCGGTCGACGGCGCCGTCGGAGTAGCCCTTGGTGTGCTCCTCGCCGCCTTCTTCTTCGGCGGTGGCCTGCTCTCCCTCGGGTACGTCGGCCGGCGCTGGCCCGAGTTGTTCTTCGGCGCGGCCTTCCTGATCTACACCACGCAGATGGTGCTGCTGGCCGCCGCGCTCTTCCTGCTGCGCGACGCGTCGTTCCTCAACGCGCGTGCCTTCGCCATCGGCGTCGTCGCCGGTACCGTCGCCTGGCTCGGGGGACAGGTTCGTGCGCATGTGCGCATCAAGACCCCCTACGTGGTGCCCGAGTCCGCCGGTAGCCCGCCTGGTGGGCGGCCATGAGCGGCAGCGGCGACCGCGGGGGCTGTATAACGAGCCTCGTCGCGGGCTGCTATCGTCCGTCGCCGAGAGCCGAGTCGAGACCGGCGCGCGTGCTGTGCGGGACAGCGGTGCATGTGCCGACCGGCGTTTCTCCCGCCACACCCAGTCCAGTGCCGTTCCGTGGCATGCCGCCACGCCGACACGTAGAGGTTGCCGTATTCATGCGTCACGCCGAGGGAGCTCACGGTGAGTAACGAGGAAGTGCTCGCCTTCGAGACCGATTGCCACCTGTTCCAAGACTGCGGCTTCCCCGCCCCGTCGGTGTGGTCGTTCCTCTTCGAGCCGATCGCCCACATCGGTCCGATCGAGTTCAACAAGATCATGCTGCTGGCGTTCCTCGGCACGGCGCTGATCCTCACCTTCTTCTGGGCCGCCTTCGCCAGCCCGAAGGTGGTGCCGGGCAAGCTCCAGATGGTGGCCGAGGCCGGCTACGACTTCGTGCGCCGCGGTGTCGCCCGCGAGATCATGGGCAAGAAGGGCGAGCCCTTCGTCCCCTTCCTGGTCTCGCTCTTCTTCTTCGTCTGGGTCATGAACCTCTGGGCGGTCATCCCGTTCGCCCAGTTCCCCGTGACCTCGGCCATCGCCTTCCCGGCCGGCCTCGCCGTCGTGGTCTGGGTCACCTACATGACGGTCACCTTCCGGACCAACGGCTTCGTCGGCGGCCTGCGCAACCTCTGTGTGCCCAGCGGCCTGCCCAAGCCGATCTACGTGATCCTGACGCCCATCGAGTTCATCTCGAACGTCTTCCTGCGGCCCTTCACGCTGGCGGTCCGGCTCTTCGCCAACATGTTCGCCGGCCACCTGCTGCTGCTGCTCTTCACCATCGCCTCCTGGTACATGCTGGGGAGCTTCGTCGGCACGCTCTACGCGATCCCCTCGCTGACGCTGGCGCTGGTCCTGACGGCCTTCGAGATGTTCATCCAGGCCCTGCAGGCTTACGTCTTCGTCGTCCTGACCGCCAACTACCTCTCCCAGGCGCTCGAAGAAGCGCACTGAGAGCACCAAGCACAACCCTCCGGTGGGCGCTCACACCCCACCGGCCCACCACAGAGAAGGAATACAACGGACATGTCCGCAGCTCTCGAGACCCTCGCCGCCGCCGACTCCATCGGGGGCAGCATCAACACCGTCGGTTTCGGTCTTGCCGCCATCGGCCCCGGCATCGGCGTCGGCATCGTCTTCGGTAACGGCGTCCAGGCCATGGCCCGCCAGCCCGAGGCGGCCGGTCTGATCCGGACCAACATGCTGCTCGGCTTCGCCGTCATCGAGGCGCTGGCGCTGATGGGCTTCGTGCTGGCCTTCGCCATCTCCTGAGCTTCCGCACGAAGCTCTAACAGACGAGAGGTCCACCAACATGATCACGATGATCGAACTGGCGGCGGAGGAGCCCAACAACCCGCTGCTGCCCGTGTGGCCCGAGGTCGCTGTCGGTCTGATCTGCTTCGGCATCATCTTCTTCGCCTTCTACAAGAAGCTGCTGCCGAACATCAACAAGACCCTCGAGGAGCGCCGCGAGGCCATCGAGGGCGGTATCGAGAAGGCCCAGTCCGTGCAGGCCGAGGCCCGCCAGACGCTGGACAGCTACAAGGAGCTGCTGGCCGAGGCGCGGCACGAGGCCGCCCGGCTGCGCCAGGAGGCGCAGGAGCAGGGCGCCGCGCTCATCTCGGAGATGCGCGCGGAGGGGCAGCGGCAGCGTGAGGAGATCATCGCCGCCGGTCACGCCCAGATCGAGGCCGACCGCAGGCAGGCCACCGAGCAGCTGCGGCAGGACGTCGGTCAGCTGGCCATCGAGCTGGCCGGCCGGCTCGTGGGCGAGTCCCTGGAGGACCACGCCCGGCAGAGCCGCACCATCGACAGGTTCCTCGACGAGCTCGAGGAGCAGGCCAGCGGCTCGGTCCCGAGCCGTTCCGAGGCTGGTCGATGAGGTCGACCGACAGCAGGGCGAGCCGCCGGGCCGGTGCCCGGCGGCGTCCGGCCTGTGAGCGGCAGCGAGTGAGAAGGGGAGCGTGACCAGAATGATCGGAGCGAGCCGTGAGGCCGTCGAGGCCGCGCGCGAGCGGCTTGACGCGCTGACCGACAACACCCGCGTGGACGCCGCCGCGCTGGCCGCCGATCTGGCCGCGGTCACCGTGCTGCTCGATCGCGAGACCGCGCTGCGGCGGCTGCTGACCGACCCGGCGCAGCCGGGCGAGGCCAAGGCGGACCTGGTCGGCCGGCTGCTCACCGGGCAGGTGAGCGGGGAGGCCGTCGACCTCGTCTCGGGCATGGTCAGGTCCCGCTGGTCCAGCTCCCGCGACCTGGTGGACGCGGTGGAGGGGCTGGCCGACAGCGCCGACCTGATCGCGGCCGACGAGGCGGGCGTGCTGGACACGGTGGAGGACGAGCTGTTCCGGTTCGGCCGGATCGTCGTCACCTCGCCGGAGCTGAGCGCGGCGCTCAGCGCCAAGGACACCGACCCCGAGCGGATCGCCGCCCGGGCCGGGCTGATCCGGGAGCTGCTCGGGGGCCGTGCCCACGAGGTCACGATCCGCCTCGTCACGAGGCTGGTGGAACGGCCGCGGGGACGTAGCCTGGACAGTGGGCTGGACGACCTGTGCTCGCTGGCCGCCGCGCGGCGTGGCCGCTCGGTCGCCGTCGTCACCTCGGCGGTGCCGCTCAGCGACGCGCAGCGGGACCGGCTCGGCGACACGCTGGCCCGGCTCTACGGCCGGCCCATCCAGCTGAACCTGGACGTCGACCCGGCGGTCATCGGCGGGATCTCGGTCCGGGTGGGTGACGAGGTCATCCACGGCACCATCGCCGACCGGCTCGACGAGGTCAACCGGCGGATGGCCGGCTGACCCGCCGACGCGGGGGAGCGCCACCTGACGGCGCCACCAACTCAAGAAGCAGTACTAGCGGCCCGAGTTGGGCCGTAGTGGACGTACTTACGGGCCCAACAAGGAGAGCAGGGAACCCAGATGGCGGAGCTCACGATCCGGCCGGATGAGATCCGGGACGCACTGGAGAACTTCGTCCAGTCGTACACGCCGGACGCGGCCTCGCGCGAAGAGGTCGGGACGGTCAGCGTTGCCGGCGACGGCATCGCGAAGGTCGAGGGACTGCCCTCGGCCATGGCGAACGAGCTGCTGGAGTTCGAGGACGGCACCCTCGGCCTCGCCCTCAACCTCGAGGAGCGGGAGATCGGCGTCGTCGTCCTCGGTGAGTTCAGCGGCATCGAGGAGGGCCAGCCGGTGCGCCGCACCGGCGAGGTGCTCTCGGTGGCCGTCGGCGACGGTTACCTGGGCCGGGTCGTGGACCCGCTGGGCAACGCGATCGACGGTCTTGGCGAGATCGAGACCACCGGGCGTCGCGCCCTGGAGCTGCGTGCCCCCAGCGTGATGCAGCGCAAGTCGGTGCACGAGCCCATGGAGACGGGCTACAAGGCCGTCGACACCATGACCCCGATCGGCCGCGGCCAGCGTCAGCTGATCATCGGCGACCGCCAGACCGGCAAGACGGCGCTCGCGGTCGACACGATCATCAACCAGCGCGACAACTGGCGTTCCGGCGACCCGAGCAAGCAGGTCCGCTGCATCTACGTGGCGATCGGCCAGAAGGGCTCCACCATCGCCTCGGTGCGTGGCGCCCTGGAGGAGGCCGGCGCGCTGGAGTACACCACCATCGTGGCCGCCCCGGCGTCCGACCCGGCGGGCTTCAAGTACATCGCCCCCTACACCGGCTCGGCCATCGGCCAGCACTGGATGTACGACGGCAAGCACGTCCTGATCATCTTCGACGACCTGTCGAAGCAGGCCGACGCCTACCGTGCCGTCTCCCTGCTGCTCCGCCGCCCGCCGGGCCGCGAGGCCTACCCGGGCGACGTGTTCTACCTGCACTCCCGGCTGCTGGAGCGCTGCGCCAAGCTGTCCGACGACATGGGCGCCGGCTCGATGACCGGTCTGCCGATCGTGGAGACCAAGGCCAACGATGTCTCCGCGTTCATCCCGACCAACGTGATCTCGATCACCGACGGTCAGTGCTTCCTGGAGTCCGACCTGTTCAACGCGGGCCAGCGCCCGGCGCTGAACGTCGGTATCTCCGTCTCCCGCGTCGGTGGCTCCGCGCAGCACAAGGCGATCCGGCAGATCACCGGTTCGCTCCGCGTGGACCTGGCCCAGTACCGCGAGCTCGAGGCGTTCGCCGCCTTCGGCTCCGACCTGGACGCGGCCTCCAAGGCCGCCCTGTCCCGTGGCCAGCGCATGGTCGAGCTGCTGAAGCAGGAGCAGTACAACCCGTACCCGACCGAGAACCAGGTCGTGTCGATCTGGGCCGGCACCAACGGTCTGATGGACGACATCCCGGTCGGCGACATCCGTCGCTTCGAGCGCGAGCTGCTCGACTTCCTGGGCCGTGAGCACAAGGGTCTGATGACCTCGATCCGCGAGGGCGGCAAGATGTCGGACGACACGCTCGAGGCCGTCGCCGCCGCCGTCAACAAGTTCAAGTCGCAGTTCGAGACGGCGGACGGCAAGCTGCTGGGCGAGGGCTGATCCATGGGCTCCCAGCTTCGGACCTACAAGCGGCGGATCAGGTCGGTCTCGGCGACCAAGAAGATCACCCGCGCCATGGAGATGATCGCCGCCTCGCGGATCATCAAGGCGCAGCGCCGGGTGGCCGCGGCCACGCCGTACGCCGACGAGCTCACCAACGCGGCGAGCGCGGTGGCGTACGGCTCGGAGGTCAAGCACCCGCTGACCACCAAGCTCGAGCGGCCGCGCCGCGCCGCGATGCTGCTGATCACCGCGGACCGCGGCCTGGCCGGCGGGTACTCGTCCAACGCGATCAAGGCGGGCGAGCACCTGACGGGCGAGCTGGTGGCCGCCGGCATGGAGGTCGACACCTACATCGTCGGCCGCAAGGGCGTGACGTACTACGGGTTCCGTGAGCGCCCCTTCGTCCAGTCCTGGACGGGGTTCACGGACAACCCGACGTACGCCGACGCCAAGGAGATCGCGGCGCCGCTGATCGAGGCGATCCGCAAGGACTCCGACGAGGGTGGCATCGACGAGCTCCACATCGCGTACACGGAGTTCGTCTCGATGATCAGCCAGACGCCGGTCGAGCAGCAACTGCTGCCGATGGAGCTCGGCGGCTCCGCCGAGGAGTCCGCCGAGACCTTCAAGCGCGGCGGCGCGCCGCGTCCGCTCTACGACTTCGAGCCGTCGGCCGAGCAGGTCCTCGACGCGCTGCTGCCGCGGTACGTGGAGAGCCGGATCTACGTGGCGCTGCTGCAGGCGGCCGCCTCCAAGCACGCCGCGACCCGGCGGGCCATGAAGTCGGCGACGGACAACGCGGACGAGCTCATCAAGTCGTTCACGCGGCTTGCCAACGCGGCCCGCCAGGCCGAAATCACCCAGGAAATCACCGAGATCGTCGGTGGCGCGAGCGCCTTGGCCGACGCGACCGCGGGAAGTGAACGCTAACCATGACCACTGCTGCTGAGGCGGCCACCAGCAAGGCCGCGGCCACGGGCCGGATCGCCCGAGTCATCGGTCCGGTCGTCGACGTGGAGTTCCCCGTCGACGCCATGCCGGACATCTACAACGCCCTGACGGTCGAGGTCGCCGACCCCGCCGAGAAGGGCACCACCAGGACGCTGACGCTCGAGGTGGCGCAGCACCTGGGTGAGGGCCTGGTGCGCACCATCGCGCTGGAGCCCAACGACGGTCTGGTGCGTCAGGCGCCGGTCACCGACACCGGCCGTGGCATCTCGGTGCCGGTCGGCGACGTGACCAAGGGCCGGGTGTTCAACACCCTGGGCCAGATCCTGAACGAGCCGGAGGCCGAGTCCGAGGTCACCGAGCGGTGGGACATCCACCGCAAGGCGCCGGCGTTCGACCAGCTCGAGTCCAAGACCGAGATGTTCGAGACCGGTCTGAAGGTCATCGACCTGCTGACCCCGTACGTCAAGGGCGGCAAGATCGGCCTCTTCGGCGGCGCGGGCGTGGGCAAGACGGTGCTCATCCAGGAGCTGATCATCCGCGTGGCCCGGCTCCACGAGGGTGTGTCGGTGTTCGCCGGCGTCGGCGAGCGCACCCGTGAGGGCAACGACCTGATCGAGGAGATGGCGGAGTCGGGCGTGCTCCCGCAGACCGCGCTCGTCTTCGGTCAGATGGACGAGCCGCCGGGCACCCGGCTCCGGGTGGCGCTGGCCGGTCTGACGATGGCGGAGTACTTCCGCGACGTCCAGAAGCAGGACGTGCTGTTCTTCATCGACAACATCTTCCGCTTCACCCAGGCCGGCTCCGAGGTCTCCACGCTGCTGGGCCGCATGCCGTCCGCGGTGGGCTACCAGCCCAACCTGGCCGACGAGATGGGCGTGCTGCAGGAGCGCATCACCTCCACCCGCGGTCACTCGATCACCTCGATGCAGGCGATCTACGTCCCCGCGGACGACCTGACCGACCCGGCGCCGGCGACCACCTTCGCCCACCTGGACGCGACCACGGTGCTCTCCCGCCCGATCTCGGAGAAGGGCATCTACCCGGCGGTCGACCCGCTGGACTCGACCTCCCGGATCCTGGACCCGCGGTACGTCGCGCAGGACCACTACGACTGCGCGGCCCGCGTCAAGGGGATCCTGCAGAAGTACAAGGACCTGCAGGACATCATCGCGATCCTCGGTATGGACGAGCTGAGCGAGGAGGACAAGCTCACCGTCCAGCGCGCCCGCCGGATCGAGCGCTTCCTGTCGCAGAACACCCACGCGGCGAAGCAGTTCACCGGCCTCGACGGCTCGGACGTGCCGCTGGAGGAGACGATCGCGGCGTTCAACGCGATCGCCGACGGCGAGTTCGACCACTTCCCCGAGCAGGCGTTCTTCATGTGCGGTGGCCTGGACGACCTCAAGGCCAAGGCCAAGAAGCTGGGCGTTTCCTGACCCTGGTTCGGTCCCGTGGGGCGGGGTACCCGATCTCGATCGGGGGCACCCCGCCCCACGGGTGCCAGGGGACGCCAACTATTCTTTGAGCAAGGAGAGAGGGGAGCCATCGTGGCTGAGCTGCACGTCGAGTTGGTCGCCGCGGACCGCCAGGTCTGGTCGGGCGAGGCCAGCCTGGTCGTGGCGCGCACCACCTCCGGCGACATCGGCATCATGCCTGGCCATCAGCCGCTGCTCGCGGTGCTCAAGCCGGGTCCGGTGACCATCCGCACGGCCGGCGAGAGCGGTCAGGGCAGTGTCGTGGCCGCCGTGCACGGCGGGTTCGTCTCCTACACGGACGGTAAGCTGTCGCTGCTCGCGGAGATCGCCGAGCTGTCGGAGGAGATCGACGTCGAGCGCGCCGAGCGCGCCCTGGAGCGGGCGAAGGCGGAGTCCGACGCTCCCGCCGAGCAGCGTGCCGACGTGCGGCTGCGGGCCGTGGCGGCGAGTCGCTGACGCGCGGCCGGCCGCCAGCGGCCGGCCACCATCTTCTTCGGCAGGCGAAAACGGGGCAGCCGGCACGGGACACGGCACGAGGCGAGGAGGTCGATCAGGATGGTCCTCGCTTTGGTCGTGACCGGTGCGGCGCTCGCGCTGCTGGTGCTCGGGCTCTTCGGCTTCGGAGTGCGGCGCCGGGTGATCCAGCGGTCCGGTGGCACCTTCGACTGCAGCGCCCGGTTCACCGCCCCGCGCGCCGGCCAGTCGCAGGGCAAGGGCTGGCTCTACGGGGTGGCCAGGTACAACGGGGACCACGTGGAGTGGTTCCGGGTCTTCTCCTACGCGCTGCGGCCGCGCCGCACCCTCCAGCGTGACCGCATCCAGGTGCGGGACCGGCGACAGCCGATGGGCGAGGAGGAGCTGGCGCTGTTGCCCGGCGCGGTGGTGCTGAGCTGCCGCCACGACGAGTGGGACGTGGAGCTGGCGATGAGCGAGGACGCCCTGACCGGCTTCCTCGCCTGGCTGGAGGCGGCCCCGCCCGGCCAGCGGGTCAACGTGGCCTGACGTGGCGCCCCGAAGGGGCGCGGGGGCGGTTCGCATCATGCGGCTCCGCGAACCGGCCCCGCCGGATGGGCCGGATCGCCGCCGTCGGCCGGCGGCCTGCTGGCCGTCTCCGCGTGGGACATGGTCACGGCCGGGACGGCGTGCGTTCAGCCGTCCCGGCCGCGGCTTTCTCCGGGCCCGTGTGGGCGCCCCCTCAGGGGCGCGGCGCTCCGCCGTGTGGGCGCGACAAGCCGCCCACGTCCCGCGGTTTACCGACTGTCGGCGGCGGCTTGGCCCACGCCGGCTAGGCCGGCGCCGCCGAGGCCCGTGCTGATGGCGCTGGCCAGGGCGCCGTTCGTACTGTCGCCGGAGAACTCCCAGAAGAAGGCGCCGCCGAGGCCGCGTTGGCGTGCCCAGGCCATCTTGCTGGTGACGGTCGCCGGTGTGTCGTAGCTCCACCACTGGTTGCCGCAGTGGGCGTAGGCGGTTCCCGCCACGGTGCCGGTGGCCGGGCAGCGGGCGGCGAGGACCTTGTAGTCCTCGATGCCCTGTTCGTAGGTGCCGGGCGCGGGTCCGGTGGCGCTGCCGCCCGGCGCGCTTTGACTGACGCCGGTCCAGCCGCGGCCGTAGAAGCCGATGCCCAGCAGCAGCTTGTTCGCCGGGACGCCCTGCGCGATCAGCGCGTTGATCGCCGCCTCGGAGGTGAAGCCCTGGGTGGGCAGCCCGTTGTACGAGGTCAGCGGCGAGTGCGGGGCGGTGGGACCGGTGCCCGCCCAGGCGCCGAAGAAGTCGTAGGTCATGACGTTGAGCCAGTCGGCGTACTGGGCGCCGTAGGCGTAGTCGGAGGCGGAGATCCGGCCGCCGGACGAGGCGTCGGCGGTGATGGCCGCGGTGACCAGCTGGTCGCCGAAGACGTCGCGGAAGGCGCGCATCATGTCGCCGAAGACCCGCGGGCCGCTGCTGTCGCAGCTCAGGCCGCAGGCGTTGGGGTACTCCCAGTCCAGGTCGATGCCGTCGAAGACGCCGGCCCAGCGCGGGTCGTTGACCAGGTCGTAGCAGGACTGGGCGAAGCGCTGCGGGTCGCGCATGGCCTCGGTGAAGCCGCCCGACCAGGTCCAGCCGCCGAAGGACCAGAGGACCTGGATGTGCGGGTAGCGCTCCTTGAGCTGGCGCAGCTGGTTGAAGTTGCCGCGCAGCGCGCCCGGGTCCCAGGTGTCGGCGACGCCGCTGACGCTCTCGGCGGCGCTGTAGGCGCGGTCGTAGGCGGCGTAGGAGTCGCCGATCGCGCACTCGCCGTTGGTCACGTTGCCGAAGGCGTAGTTGATGTGGGTGATGTCCTCGGCGGTGCCGGAGTCCACGATGTCCTTGACGTGGTAGTCGCGGCCGTAGACGCCCCACTCGGCGAAGTAGCCGAGGTTGACCCGGCCGTCGGGCGGGGTGCCGCCGTTGTCGCCCCCGTCGTCTCCGCCGTCGTCCCCTCCGTCGTCGCCGTCGCCGCTGCCGTCACAGGGCTGGCCGTTGAGGAGGCAGTTGGCCGGGGCGCCGGCGCCGCTGCCGTTGAAGCCGAAGCTGGCGGTCTGGCCGGGGGCCAGGGAGCCGTTCCAGCCGGCGTCGCGGGCGGTCCAGTGGGTGCCGTTGTTGGTGACGCGGGCGTCCCAGGCGGAGGTGACGGCGGTGCCGGAGGGGAAGTCCCACTCCAGCGTCCAGCCGCTGAGGGGCTGGTCGCCGGTGTTGCTGATGGTCCACCGGCCCTCGAAGCCGGTGCCCCAGTCGGAGGTCTTGGTGTAGGTGGCGGTGGGGGTGGCGCCCTGGGCCGGGCCGGCCACCGCCACGATCCAGGCGAGGGGAAGGGCGAACACCGCGAGCAGGGCGGTGATTCGGCGTCTGACGCGTGGCAAGGAAGGCTCCTCGAGTCGGCCGGGTGAGATGTGGGGGAGCCCCGGGTGGCGGGGCGGGTCCGTGCCGTGGAGCGGTACGTCGACCGCGTTCGATAGCCGTGAGAGTAGAATGGTCCAGACCAACGGTCAAGAGGTCTGTACCACAGGCGAGTTGGGGGCTCGCCCCGGGGGTCTCAGCGGTCCTGGCCGCCCGTGACGTCCGCCTCCTGGGCCAGCACCGCCGCCTGCACCCGGCTGCGCAGCCCCAACTTGTGCAGGATCCGGCTCACATGGGTCTTCACCGTGGCCTCGGCCATGCCGAGCCGTTCGGCGATCTGGGCGTTGGCGAGTCCGGCGCCGACGTGCGCCAGCACCTCGCGCTCCCTGGGGGTGAGCGTGGCCAGCCGGCTCCGGTCGGCCGCGGGCGCCCGGGGCGCCGGCGCGGTGCGGGCGAACTCGGCGATCAGCCGGCGGGTCACGGCGGGCGCGATGGTGCCCTCGCCCGCCGCCACCGTGCGCACGGCCGCGATCAGCGAGGCCGCGTCGCTGTCCTTGAGCAGGAAGCCGCCGGCGCCGGCGCGCAGCGCGCCGAAGACGTACTCGTCGAAGTCGAAGGTGGTGAGCACCAGCACCTCGGCCAGCCGCTCACCGGTGATCCGCGCCGTCGCCGCGACCCCGTCGAGCACGGGCATCTGGATGTCCATCAGCACCAGGTCGGGCCGCAGCTCGCGGGCGAGCTCGACCGCGCGCTCGCCGTCGGCCGCCTCGCCGACCACCTCGATGTCGGGGGCGCTGCCCAGGATCAGCACCAGGCCCTGCCGCACCGCCGCCTGGTCCTCGGCGACCACCACGCGCACGGTCACGAGCCCGCCAGGGGGAGCGTGGCGCGCACCCGCCAGCGGGGCGCGCTGTCGGGGCCGGGCGCGGGTCCTGCGGCGAAGGCGCCGGCGAGCAGTTCGACGCGCTCCCGCATGCCGATCAGGCCGGTGCCGGAGCCGGGGGCCCGGCTGGGCGCGTCCGCGCCGTAGGGGCTGGTCACGGTGACGGTCAGCGCCTCCTCGTCCTGGGCCAGGGCCACCTCGACCTCGCCGGGCGCGGCGTGCTTGACCGCGTTGGTCAGCGACTCCTGGACGATGCGGTACGCGGCGAGCTCGACCGGGGTGGGCAGCGGGGCGTCGGCGGGGCGCTCGTCCCGGGCGGTGAACTCGAGCCGGCCGGCGCCGCCGTCCCTGGCGCGGCGCAACAGGGCCGGCAGCCCGTCGAGGCTCGGCACGGCCTCGGGCGCGTCGTCGCCGCCCGAGTCGCGCAGCAGCCCGATCAGCCGGCGCATCTCGGTGAGCCCCTGGGTGCTGTTCTCCCGGATCACGGACAGCGCGCGCCGGGTCGCGTCCGGCTCGTCCAGGGTGAGCGCGGCGGTGGAGTGGATGGCGATGGCCGACAGGTGGTTGGCCACCATGTCGTGCAGCTCCCTGGCCATCCGGGACCGCTCGCCCGCCACCGCCTGGGCCCGGTCCATCTCGGCCAGCAGCGCGGTCTGCTCGGCGCGCAGCCGCTCGGCGGCGGCCGCCTCCCGGTGGTCGCGGAGCATCAGCCCGGTCCACGCCGGGGTCGCGGTGATGCCGGCGCACACCACGCCGAGCAGCACGGCCTCCGGGGTGCGCAGCCAGACGATCGCGCCGACGGTGACGGTGATGCTGAGCACCACGCTGCCGTGGGTGACGGCCCGGCCGAACCGGGGGCGGCCGTAGAGCACCGCCGCGTAGACGACGTCCGTGAACATCACCAGGACGGCCAGCAGGCCGCCGGTGGCGGCGTCGACCGCGAAGGCGGCGACGGCCACGGCCAGCGCCAGCCGCGGCGCGGTGCGGCGCAGCAGCTCGGCGCCGCACATGGCGAGCAGCCCCACCAGCACCAGCGGGCCGTGCGGCCGGTCCGGCACGACCGTGTACATCCCGAAGGCGAGACCGAAGAGACCGCCGGCCAGGCCGGCCACGGCGATCCACACGTCGTGGCGGTGCGGGCGGGACGGTCGGGGCATGGCTCCATCGAAACACGTCGCGGGCGGTGCCGGGACCCTCCACCGGTCTACATCGAAGGATGCAGACGAGGGCCTCCGGATCACCGGCGAAGGGGACGCGGCGGCGGTCGGCGACGGTCGAGCATGGAGGCGACGGGGGAAGGAGTCGCTGTTGTGATCGTCGCATTCATCGTGGCCGCCGAGATCGCCTTCTGGGTGGTGCTCGCGGCCGGCCTCGCCGTCCGCTACCTGCTGCGCAGGCAGCGGGCGAGCACCGTGCTGCTGCTCGCTGTTCCGCTGATCGACGTGGCGCTGCTCGCCGCGACGGCCTGGGACCTGAGGTCCGGCGGCGAGCCGTCCTACACGCACGGCCTCGCCGCGCTCTACCTCGGCTTCACCGTCGCCTACGGGCACTCGGTGATCGCCTGGGCCGACCGGCACGCCGCGCACCGCTTGGGCGGCGGGCCGAGGCCGCCCAAGCTGGAGCTGTACGGGAGGGAGCGCACCGCCTACGAGTGGCGGATCTGGACCAGGACGCTGCTGGCCGCCGCCGTCACGGTGGTGGTGATCGAGGCGATGATCCTCTTCGTCGACGACCCGGACGCGGCGACCCCACTCCGCTCGACCGAGGGCGCGGCCGCCAGGGCGGTCGGCATCCACGCCCTGGTCGCCCTCTACTACATGATCTGGCCCGGCAAGGCGCCGAGCGGGCTGACGCCCGGGGAAGCGGTGCGGCGAGACGCCGGGTGAGGCGGTCGCGCCATGGCCCGGCCACCGGCCGGGGCCGTGCGCCCGCCTCACCGGCGTCGCGTCACCGGTTCTCGCCCGGCACCCACTGGATGTCGCCGGTCTCCTTGTTGGCCGTCCTGGCGAGGATGAACAGCAGGTCGGAGAGGCGGTTGAGATAGGTCGCGGTCAGCGGGTTCATCGTGTCGCCGTGCCGGTCGAGCGCGGCCCAGGTGCTGCGCTCGGCGCGGCGGACCACGGTGCACGCCTGGTGCAGCAGGGCGGCGCCCGGGGTGCCGCCGGGGAGGATGAAGCTGCGCAGCTTGTCGAGGTCGGCGAGGAAGCGGTCGCAGTCCGCCTCCAGGCGGTCCACGTAGCTCTGCTCGACGCGCAGCGGCGGGAACTCGGGGTCGGGGACGACGGGTGTGCACAGGTCGGCGCCGACGTCGAAGAGGTCGTTCTGCACCCGGACGAGCACGGCGCGCACCTCGTCCGGGAGCTGGCCGAGGGCCAACGCCGTCCCGATGACGGCGTTGGCCTCGTTGGCGTCGGCGTAGGCGGCGATGCGGGCGTCGGTCTTGGGCACCCGGCTGTTGTCGCCCAGCGCGGTGGTGCCCTGGTCCCCGGTGCGGGTGTAGATCCGCGTGAGATTCACCATGGCACGAGGGTATGGGTCACGCTCCCGCCTTGCGGAAGATGCGGGTGCCGAGGGTGATGGAGACGGCGGCGAGGCCGACCGCGACCAGCGCGCCGAGGGCCATGTCGCCGCCGTAGTCGCCGACGAAGGCGGCGCGGACCGCGTCCACCAGGTAGCGGAACGGCACGAAGTGGGAGACGGCGTCGAGCCACCCGGGGGCCAGGGCCATCGGCAGCAGGATGCCGGAGAGCAGCATCGCCGGCAGGTTGACGGAGTTGATGACCGGGGCGAACTCCTGGATGGTGTTGACGCGCATGGCGAAGGCGTAGGACAGCGAGGCGAGCGAGACGCCGAGCAGACTGACGAAGGCGAAGCCGATCAGCACGCCGAGGACGGGGGCGCGCAGCCCGAAGGCGACGCCGAGCAGCACCAGCAGCAGCGACTGGACGAGCAGTTGGGTGGCGTCCCGCAGCACCCGGCCGAGCAGCAGCGCGAGCCGGCTGACCGGCGTCACCCGCATCCGCTCCACGATGCCGAGCTGCTTCTCCATGATGATGCCGAAGCCGGCGAACGCGGCGGAGAACAGGCCGAGTTGGACGAGCAGGCCGGGGACGAGGGTCTGCCAGGAGTCGCCGCGGCCGCCCAGCGGCACGTCCTCGAGCAGCGGCCCGAAGAAGGCGAGGAAGAGGGTGGGTTGGAGCAGCCCGAAGACGAGGCTGATGCGGGAGCGCAGCGTCTGCCGGAGGTAGCGGCCGTAGACGACGCGGGTGTCGGCGAGCAGGTGGGACATGGTGGCGGTGGTTCCTTCGCTGGGGCGGTCCTGGACGGTCCTTGACGGTGCTTGACGGTCAGAGGGCGACGGGCGCGAGGTCGTCCTTCTTGGGGCCGCGCCCGGTGATGGCGATGAAGGTGTCCTGGAGGGAGGCGTCGGGGGAGCCGCCGTGGCGGGTCTTCAGCTCGCGCGGGGTGCCCTCGGCCGCGACCCGGCCGCCGTCGACGACGACCAGCCGGTCGGAGAGCTCGTCGGCCTCGTCCAGGTAGTGGGTGGTGAGGAAGACGGTGGTGCCCTGCTGGCCGCGGACGCGGCGGATCAGGTCCCACAGGTCGGCGCGGCTGCCCGGGTCGAGTCCGGTGGTGGGCTCGTCGAGGAAGAGCACCTCGGGGCGGTGGACGAGCGCCAGGGCGATGTCGAGGCGGCGCTTCTGGCCGCCGGACAGCTCCGAGCACTTGCGGCCGAGCAGCTCGGTCAGGTCGAGCTCGGCGGCCAGCTCCGCCGCCCTGGCCTCGGCCTCGGCGCGCGGCAGCCGGTAGAGGCGGCCCTGGAAGATGAGCTCGTCACGGACGAGCTCGTCGGGGGCGACGCCGCTGGACTGCGCGACATAGCCGATGACCCGGCGGACCGCCTCCGGCTCGCGGGCCAGGTCGTGGCCGGCGATGGTGGCGCTGCCCCTGGTGGGCGCGAGCAGGGTGGTGAGCATGCGCAGGGTGGTGCTCTTGCCGGCGCCGTTGGGGCCGAGGAAGCCGAGGATCTCGCCGGGCTCGACGGACATGTCGATGCCGCGGACGGCCTCCACCGTGCCGCGCTTGGTCTGGAAGGTACGGGCGAGGTCGTGGGTGGTGAGGATCGGTGCCATGAGCCCCAGAAAAGCAGAGAGACTGAAACATTGCAACGCCACCAAGTTTTAAGTTGGTCAAGGATGGCTACGATGAGGTCATGAGCGGCCTGAGAGAGCGCAAGAAACAACAGACGCGGCAGCACATCTCCGACGTCGCGACCGGGCTGTTCATCGAGCGGGGGTTCGAGGCCGTCACCGTGGCCGAGATCGCCGAGGCCGCCGAGGTCTCCGTCAACACGGTCTACAACTACTTCCCCGCCAAGGAGGACCTCTTCTTCGACCGCGCCACCGACAGCATCGAGCGCCCCGCCCGGCGCGTGCTGGAGCGGGCCCCGGGCGAGTCCGCGACCGAGGCGATCCTGCGCGGCCTGCGGCAGGACATCGAGGAGCGCCAGCCGTGGGTCGGGCTGAGCGAGGGCTACGGGAAGTTCATGCGCACCGTGTTCGCCTCCCCGGCGCTGCTGCACCGGCTGCGCGAGATGCAGCAGCAGACCGGCCAGCGGCTCGCCGAGGTGCTGCGCGCCGAGGCCGGCGCCGCCGCCGACGACCGGATCCCCGAGCTGGTCTCCGAGCACCTGATGTCGGTCCAGGCCAGCGTGTTCCGCACCGGCGGCGCCTGCCTGCTGAACGACGAGCCGGTGCCCGAGGTCGCCAAGCGCATGCTGGAGATGCTGGACGACGCCCAGTGGCTGATGAGCGACCGCGTCCTCGACTACGCCCGGCGCCCCGCCGCGTGACGCGCGTCTCTTCCCGCCCGTGCGCCGTGCCGAACGGCTACCGGTGGGTAGTAGGGTCGTGCACCCCTTAACTCGCACCGGATCGAGGGAGATCACGTGGCCAGGGAGCTCGCCGTCATCGGCGCCGGACTGATGGGTTCCGGCATCGCGCAGGTCGCCGCCCAGGCGGGCTGGCGGGTCACCGTGGTCGACACCACCGAGGAGGCGCTGCGCCGCGGCGTCCAGGGCGTCCAGGCGTCCTGGGCCAAGTTCGTGGAGAAGGGCAAGCTCACGCAGGACGAGGCGGCCGCCGCGCTGGAGCGGATCACCACCAGCACCGAGCTCGACGCCGTGGCCCACGCCGACATCGTCGTGGAGGCCGTCTTCGAGCAGGTCGAGGTCAAGCGCGAGCTGTTCCGCACCCTGGACGGCCTGGTCAAGGACACCACCGTGCTGGCCTCCAACACCTCGGCCATCCCCATCACCAAGCTCGCCGCCGCCACCCGCAACCCCGAGCGGGTCGTCGGCACCCACTTCTTCTCGCCGGTGCCGCTGATGAGCCTGTGCGAGCTGGTCCGCGGGCTCAAGACCAGCGACGAGACCCTCGCCACCGCCCGCGAGTTCGCCGAGTCCACCGGCAAGACCTGCATCGTCGTCGAGCGCGACGTCGCGGGCTTCGTCACCACCCGGCTGATCTCGGCCCTGGTGGTGGAGGCCGTCAAGCTCTACGAGGCCGGCGTCGCCTCCGCCGAGGACATCGACCTGGCCTGCAAACTCGGCTTCGGCCACGCCATGGGGCCGCTGGCCACCGCCGACCTCACCGGCGTCGACATCCTCAAGCACGCCACCGAGAACATCTACGCCGAGTCCAGGGACGAGAAGTTCGCGCCCCCGGAGCTCATGCGCCGCATGGTCGACGCCGGCGACTTCGGGCGCAAGACGGGCCGCGGCTTCTACGCGTACTGAGCCGCCAGTGACCGGCCGCGCCGCCGCCGGTCACTCGCCCGGGTGATCGGGGCGCCGGTTTCGGTATCGGTTTGAGCACGGCTGGCAACCCCGCCACCCACGGCACCGTCTGCTGTATAAGTCTGAAACCTTGAACTCTGAAGCACCGTCAGCCCAGTCAGCACCGTCAGCCGCTGTCACCACCACGGAACCGGGGGAGTCATCCATGCACATCAGGGGCGACCACGCGCGGCTGGTCGTCGCGGGCCGGCTCGACGTGCGCAGCGCGGCCGACGCCAGAACCGCCCTGCACCGCGCGGTGGACGCCGGGGACGGCGACCTGGTGCTCGACCTGGCCGGGCTCGACTCGTGGGACGCCACCGGGCTCGGCGTCATCATGGGCACCCACCGCAGGGCGGGGCGGTGCGGCCGGCGCCTGGTGCTGCACGATGTGCCGCCCCGCATGCGGCGGGTGTTGGTCGCCACCCGGCTGCACCGCGTCCTCACCATCGCCTCGTGATCCCGCTCGCGATCCCGCACCGTGATCCCACGGTGACCTGCCCACTTGTGCGAAGCGTCGGGCGGCGGCGGTAGCGTGGGGACAGCCAAGCTCCCCGGACCGCGCGTGAGAGACACTGACCATGGACCTCAACCACCCCGTACCCTACGGCGAACCGCCCCGGGACTCGGACGGCTCTGACGACGGTCCGCGCCCGATGGTCGAGTTGGTCGCGGGGGACTTCCTCCTCACCGTCAACCCCGTCGACGGCAGCGAGATCGTCTCCTGCCCACCGGGGCGTCGCCCGATAGCCCCGCGCCGGGCCCCCGGCGGCGAGGGCCCCGCGCCCGCCCACGAAGGACCGCTCCTGGAGCGCGAGGAGGAGCGGCACCGGCTCTACCGGCTAATGGCGCGCGGCCGCTCCGTCCGCCTCACCGGACCGGCCGGCAGCGGCCGCAGCACGCTCCTCAACGCCGTCGCCCGCGACTGCGCCGAGCTCGCGCCCTACGGCGTCATCCGGCTCAGCGGCTACCGGCGCGGCCCCAAGGACCTGCTGCACGAGCTGTACGCCGCCGTCCACCACACCCCCGGCTACCGCCCGGGACCCACCGAACTGGTCGCCGAGCTGCGCGAGGTCGGCGCCGTGGTCGTCATCGACGACATCGAGTTCGGCGGCACCGCGCTCGACGAGATCCTGGAGGCCACCCCCGAGTGCGCCTTCCTGATATCCGCGCGCCCCGGCGTGCCGGCCCGCGGCGAGCGCTCAGGCGTGACCGAGGTCACCATCGGCGGCCTCAGCCGCACCGCCTCCCTGGAACTCCTCGAACTCGCCGTCGCCCGCCCGCTCACCGACGTCGAGGCCGACTGGGCCGGCGACCTCTGGTTCCACAGCGAGGGCCTGCCGCAGCGCTTCGTCCAGGCCGGCGCGCTGCTGCGGCTGCGCGGCCAGACGTCCGGCGCCGCCGAACTGCCCGAGCCGGCCGACCTCGTCCTCGCGCTCGCCGAAGCCCTCCCCGAGGGCGCCCGCGAGATCCTGCGTCTCGCGGTGGCGCTCGGCGACGTCGTGCCGGGCCCCGAGCGGCTGCTCGCCCTCGTCGCCGACCCCGCGGCCCCCGACCACCACGCCGAGCTCGTGGCCAGCGGCCTGCTCAGCCCGATCGGCGCCCGCCACCGGCTGACCTCCGCCGCCCTCGGCGACCTGCTGGGCGCCGGCTACGCGGAGGGCGCCGAGGCCAGGTCGCTCACCGCGGCCCAGCACTACGCGGCGTGGTTCGGCCGCCGCGGCGCCACCGGCGCGGACGCCGCGGCCGAGGCCGAGGTGCTGCCCAGCGTCGTCCAGGCCGCGCAGCGCGCCGGCCACGCCGCCGCCGTCGCCGACCTCGCGCGGGTCGCCGCGCCGGCGCTCGCCGCGTCGCTCCGGTGGAACGTCTGGGAGCGGGTGCTGCGCAGCGGCGCCGAGTCGGCGCGCGGCGCCGGGGCGGTCGCGCAACAGGCTTACTTCCACCACGAGTTGGGCGTGCTCGCCATCTGCCAGGGGCAGCTGGCCCGGGCCCGCGCCGAGCTGGAGGCGGCCACGGCGCTGCGCGGCGTGCTGTCCGACGCGGGCGGCGCGGTCGCCGGCCGCCGGGCGCTGGCCCTCGTCGACGACCTCAGCCGGCCGCTCGCCCTGCCGCCGGCCGCCCAGGACGTCACCCAGCCGCTCGCCCTCCCGCCGGCCGCCAGCACGGCGCAGCTCCCGGCGGTCACCGCGCCCGCCTCGCCGGCCGCCGACGATGGCGGCGACCGGGAGACCACCCGCCTCACGCCCGTCGGCTCCGCCGCGCCCCCGCCCACGCGCGACCGCCGGCGCGGCATGCGGCGCAACGTGGCGGTCGCCGGCGCGGCGGCCGCGCTCGCGGCCGTCCTCGGCACGGTGGTCGCCTTCGGCCTCAGCGGCGACGGCGACAACCCGGACGACGGCGGCCGCCCCGAGCCCTCGCCCACCGACGACGACGCCCCCCTGACGACGGACGCCGACCCCACGGAGCCGACGCCCAGCGAGTCCCCGTCCCCGAGCGACGACCCCACGACCCCGTCGGAACCGACCACCGACCCCACGACGCCGCCCGAGACGGCGCCGACGTACGACGACCCGACGTACACGCCGGATGATCCGACGACGGGCGACGGTTCGTCGACCGGTGGCTCGGATGACGGAGGGGCCTCCAGCACCGGAGGCGACTCCGGCGGCAGCGACGGTGAGACGACGGAACCGGACCCCACGACCCCGCCCCCGGACCCCGAGCCCACCGAACCCGAGGAGCCGGAGGAGACACCCACCCCCGAGGAACCCACCGGCGAGCCGACCGAGCCAGGCGACTCCGGCGGCGAGTCCAACGGCGCGACGGCCTCGGGACCGGCCGACCCCACCGAGACGCCGACGGAGACGCCGACCGTGTGACGTTCCGCGGCCGCAGGCCGCGCGCGCCGCGCGGCCCGCGGCCGCGCCGGCGTCGGCCGTACTACCGCACGGAGTGCCCCCGCCGCCGGCCCGTCAGCGCGGCGGCATCACGCAGAACTCGTTGCCGTCGGGATCGGCCAGTACCACCCAGTCGACCTCGCCCTGGCCGATGTCGAGACGCTTCGCGCCGAGGGAGAGGAGACGGTCGACCTCCGCCCGCTGGTCGCCGTCGGCGGGCGGGACGAGGTCGAAGTGCAGCCGGTTCTTCCCGGTCTTCGGCTCCACCGGCGGGCCGCCCCAGGTGATCTTCGGGCCGCCGTGCGGTGAGCGGATCGCCGTCTCCTGGTCCTGGTCCCAGACCAGCGGCCAGTCCAGCGCCCGGCTCCAGAAGTAGCCGACCTCCTGCGAGCCGTCGCAGGCGAGCGCCCCGACGAAGCCGCAGTCGGCGAGGAAGTTGTTGCCCGGCTCGATGACGCAGAACTCGTTGCCCTCGGGGTCGGCGAGCACCACGTGCCCCTCCTCGGGGCGCTGACCGACGTCGATGTGCCGGGCGCCGAGGTCGAGCGCCCGCGCCACGACCTGCCGCTGGTCGTCGGGGGAGGTGCTGGTGAGGTCGAAGTGGGCCTGGTTCTGGCCCCGCTTCGGCTCCTCGGAGGGGAGGAAACGGAGCCGGAACCCGGTGTCGTCGCTCGGCAGGAGCGCGATGGCGTCGTGCGGGTCGTCGGCCGTCTCCCAGCCCAGGACGCCCGCCCAGAAGCGGGCGAGACGTTGTGGTTCGTGCGCGTCGAAACTGAGCGCGTGAAGGTGGGCGGTCATCCCCGTGACATCTCCGATCCGCTGGCTCACAGCCGCAGCAGCGCCATGCTAGGGAGGCGGGGACGGGCGGGCCAAGCGAATAAGACGCCAGCGGCCGTACTCAGAACAGCCGCAGCTTGTCGTCCTCGATGCCGCGCAGCGCGTCGTAGTCCAGCGTGACGCACCGGATGCCACGGTCGGTCGCCAGCGTGCGGGCCTGCGGCTTGATCTCCTGGGCCGCGAAGACGCCCTTCACCGGCGCGAGACGCGGGTCGCGGTTGAGCAACTCCAGGTAGCGGGTGAGCTGTTCGACGCCGTCGATCTCGCCGCGCCGCTTGATCTCGACCGCGATGGTCGTGCCCTCGGCGTCGCGGCCCAGGATGTCGACCGGGCCGATCGCCGTCGGGTACTCGCGGCGGATCAACGTGCTGCCCTCGCCCAGGGTCTCCATCCGGTCGGCCAGCAGCTCCTGGAGGTGTGCCTCGACGCCGTCCTTGATCAGCCCGGGATCGACGCCGAGTTCGTGGGAGGAGTCGTGCAGGATCTCCTCCATCGTGATGATGAGCTTCTCGCCGCCCTTGTTCTCGACGGTCCACACCGCCTTGGCGTCGCCGTCTCCCTCGGCCTCCTTCAGAGTGCACGGCGGCGACATCCAGTTGAGGGGCTTGTAGGCCCGGTCGTCGGCGTGGATCGAGACCGATCCGTCGGCCTTGACGAGGATCAGCCGTGGCGCGGAGGGGAGATGAGCGGTGAGGCGGCCGGCGTAGTCGACCGAGCAGCGGGCGATGACGAGACGCATGCGCTCAGCCTACGGGCCGGGGGAGTGCGCCCGTGCCACCCGTCCGGATCCGGGGGCGCGACGGTCCGGCTGGATGCGTCGCGGAGGTCATCACCACCCGACGGGTGCCGAGCGGCAGGACGCGGGAGTCGGGCTCCGTGAACCCGCCGGCCGCCGCCAGTTCGTCGGCCTCTCGCGCCGAGCGGGGCAACGGCACGTCCGGGGCGAGGAGTTCGGCGATGGCACCCGAGGGACTGAAGTGGGTGGCGAGGGGAAGGGTGAAGACCACGCGGCCGCCGGGGCGCAGCACGCGTCGCCAGTCGGCGAGGGCCCGGCGTCCGAGGAAGTGCAGGGCGGAGGCGCAGAACACGAGGTCGAGTGCCTGATCGGCGACCGGCAGCGGCACGGCGTCGCCGACGCGCCAGTCGATCCCCGGGGCGCCTCCCAGGGCGGCGGCGCGGGCCCGGCCCACGGCGATCATCCGGGGAGACAGGTCGACGGCCAGCACCGGCCGGGCCGTGCCGGGACGGTTCGCGGCGAGGTGCAGGGCGACGGCCCCCGCCCCGCACGCCACGTCGGCGGCGGCCTCGTCCGGACGCGGAGCCACCCACGCGACCACGGCCCGCGCGATCTCCTCGTGGCGCTCGTGGTCGTAGCCGTCGGCCAGTTCGTCGAAGTTCGCGGCCAGCGCCGCGGTCCTGGTCATCGGCCCACCCTAGGGCCTGCCGTGCCGCGATCAGCCACCGCGTGCCGCCCGGATCTGGCCGAGCCACTCCCTGCCGAGGCGGCGCCCGTCGGGGAGTTGGTCGTCCCGGTCCCAGCGCCAGGTCGTGATCATCGCCAGCACGAGGAGCCGGCAGTCGCGCAGCAGGTCGTGGTCGACACCGGGGTAGTGCGCGCCGATCTCTTCGGGGGCATGGGCGAGGTCGAACTCGACCGGCCCGCGGCAGCACGTCTCGAAATCTATGAACAGCAGGCCGTGCTTCGTGGCGAGCACGTTGCCCGGGTGCGGCTCGCCGTGCAGCGGCTGCTCGGCGCCGCCGCGCTCGCCGATCACCCGCCTCAGCGTTCGCAACGTGTCGCCGAGCAGCTCCCGGTCCGCGTCGGCGAGCGCCGGAGTGCGGTCGCGGTCCGCCACGAGCCGTTGGGCCTCCTCGACCCGGTCCGTGAAGTGGGGCGTCGGGACGTCCAGCCCGCGCATGCCGGCATGCAGCCGCCGGAGCGCGTCGGCGTGGTCGGCCGGTGAGAACTCCCGGGGTGACACGGCTTCGCAGTGGGTCCACAGGGTGATGTCGAAGCCGTCGCGCTCATGGACGCGCGGCTCCACCCGGGGGTCGGGGACGGCGACGGGGCACCCGGACTCGGCGAGCCGCTGGGCGAGTTCGACCTCGAACCGGGCGATCTGATGCGCCACGGGTGCCACCCGGGCCACGACATCGCAGGGCAGCAGCCGCAGCGTGAGTTTGTTCGAGTCATGAAGGACGACCGCGTCGTCGACCGTCAGGCCGAGCGACGAGGCGGTGGAGATGGCCGCGGCCGTCGCACGACGGGCCTCTGACGCCTGCATCGTCGCCCCGCCCCCCTCTCCCTCTCCACGCGCTGAACGCGCGCACCCTACCAAGTGGTCGACGGCGCGCCCCCCTCGCCGCGTGGCGAGGGGGGCGCGTCCGGCACGGGGAGCGGTCGGGGTCAGACGCCGGCGGGCTCCTTCGGCTTGGCCAGGTCCGGCTTCGCCGGCTCGGCCGGCGGCGCGCCGTGGCCGTCGTCGACCATCGTGGCCTCGTCGAACGGCAGCTCGCCCCTGAGGACCTGGGACATCCGCTCCTTGTCGACCTCCTTGGTCCAGGTGCCGATGATGACCGTGGCCACCGCGTTGCCCGCGTAGTTGGTGAGGGCGCGGGCCTCGCTCATGAAGCGGTCGATGCCGACGATCAGGCCGACGCCGTCGAGGAGTTCGGGGCGGTGCGACTGGAGGCCGCCGGCCAGGGTGGCCAGGCCGGCGCCGGTGACGCCCGCCGCGCCCTTGGAGGCGATGATCATGAAGCCGAGCAGGGACAGCTGTTCGGCGATGGACAGCGGGTCGCCCATCACCTCGGCGATGAACAGCGAGGCCATGGTCAGGTAGATCGCGGTGCCGTCCAGGTTGAAGGAGTAGCCGGTCGGCACGGTGATGCCGACGACCGGCTTGCTGACGCCCGCGTGCTCCATCTTGGCGATCAGGCGCGGCAGCGCCGACTCGGACGACGAGGTGGAGAGGATCAGCAGGAACTCGCGGCCCAGGTAGCGCAGCAGCGAGAAGATGTTGACGCCGGCGACCACCCGCAGCAGCAGGCCGAGGATGCCGAAGACGAAGACCACACAGGTCAGGTAGAAGCCGATCATGATGACCGCGAGCGAGCGCAGCGCGTCCACGCCGGTCTCGCCGACCACCGCCGCGATGGCGCCGAAGGCGCCGACCGGGGCCGCCCACATGATCATGGCGAGGACCCGGAAGACGAGCCGCTGGATGTGCTCGATGCCGCGCAGCACCGGCTCGCCGGCCGAGCCCATCGCCTGCAGCGCGAAACCGGCGAGCAGCGCGATCAGCAGCGTCTGCAGCACCTCGCCCTCGGTGAAGGCGGAGACCATGGTGGTCGGGATGATGCCGAGCAGGAAGTCCGTGGTGGACTCGGAGGCGCCCTCGGCCTGCGAGGCGCCGACGTCCGCCGCGGCCTCGGTGATGTGCAGGCCGTGGCCCGGCTCCAGGATGTTGCCGACGACCAGGCCGATGGCCAGCGCCAGCGTGGACATCGCCATGAAGTAGCCGAGCGCCAGGCCGCCGACCGCGCCGACCTTGGCGGCCTTGCGGACCGAGCCGATGCCCAGCACGATCGTGCAGAAGATGACCGGGGAGATCATCATCTTGATCAGGTTGACGAAGCCGGTGCCCAGCGGCTTGAGCTCGACACCGAAGTCGGGGACCGCGAGGCCCACCACGATGCCGGCGACCACCGCCGCGATGACGGCGATGTAGAGGTAGTGGGTCCGATCCCGTCGGGTCTTGCCGCCCTGCTCGGGCGCGGTGGGGGTCTGCGCAGCCACGGTTCTCGTCTCCTCGTCCTCGTGGAGTGGTGCGGCTCTCGTGCCGGGTTGCCGAACGTTGCCGAACGGAGGCTTCGCCTCGACGTCCAGGTGAATATGCACCCCCCTGTGACCGGGGTCACGCTTACGTTCATTACGTTCATGACGGCCGCGTGATCGCGCGTGACGGGCGGGTTTCGGCCATCGTCATAATCCGGGCACACTGGCGGCATGTACCTGCCCCGTCCCTTCCGGCTGTCGCGCCCACCGCGGCTGCCGAGGCCGCGCAGCCTGGCCGGCCAGCTCTTCGCCATGCAGGTGGTGCTGGTGGCGGCCGTGGTGGCCGGTTGCGCGGTCTTCGCCTATGTCACCGACCGCGACCAGGCCGAGGACGCGGCGCGTGACCAGGTGACGGCGGCGGCGGTGGCCGTGGCCAACTCACCGGCCGTGCGGGAGGCGGCGGTCGGCCCGAATCCGTCGGCCGTGCTCCAGCCCTACGCCGAGCGCGTGATGGACGGCGGCGGGATCACCTTCGTCACGATCATGGCCCCGGACGGCGAGCGCTGGACCCACCGCGACCCGGCCCGGATCGGCGACACGTTCCTGGGCCACACCGAGTCGGCGCTGCGCGGCGAGACCTTCACCGAGACCTACACCGGCACCCTCGGCCGCTCGGTCCGCGTCGTCACCCCCGTGCAGGACGCCGACGGGCAGGTGATCGGCCTGGTCAGCGCCGGGATCACGGTCGACGAGATCAGCGCCAGGCTGGCCGGCCAGGTCGCCGCGCTGCTCGCGATGGCCGCCGGCGCCCTGGTGCTCGGCGGCGTCGGCACCTATGTGATCAACGCCCGGCTGCGCCGGCACACGCACGGCATGAACGCCGCCGAGCTCAGCCGGATGCACGACTACCACGAGGCCAGCCTGCACGCCGTCCGCGAGGGCCTGCTGCTGCTCGACGCCCAGGGCAGGATCGCGCTGATCAACGACGCGGGCCGGGAGCTGCTGGGCCTCACCGGCGACCAGCTCGGCCGGCCGGCCGACCGCCTCGGTCTGCCGCGCCCGCTGACCGAGGCGCTGCTCTCTCCCGAGCCCCGGGTCGACGAGGTGCACGTGACGGACGAGCGGATCGTGGTGCTCAACACCTCGCCGGTCAACGGCGGCGAGCGGCACGGCACCGTGGTCACCCTGCGCGACCACACCGAGCTCCAGTCGCTGGCCGGCGAGCTCGACTCGGTGCGCGGCTTCGCGGAGGCGCTGCGCTCCCAGGCGCACGAGGCGGCCAACCGGCTGCACGCCGTCGTCTCGCTGATCGAGCTGGGCCGGGCCGAGGAGGCCGTGGAGTTCGCCACCGCCGAGCTGGAGCTGGCCCAGGCGCTCACCGACCAGGTGGTGGGCGCCGTCGGCGAGCCGGTGCTGGCGGCGCTGCTGCTCGGCAAGGCGGCCGAGGCCAACGAGCGGGGCGTGGAGCTGCTGCTCACCCCGGAGAGCCGGATGGACGACGGGGTGCTGCCGCCCGACCTGGCGCCGCGCGACCTGGTGACCATCCTGGGCAACCTGATCGACAACGCGGTGGACGCCTGCGGCGACGGCGCGGCCCCCGGCCGGGTCGGCGTCACCGTCCGGGCGCTCGACGGCGAGCTGCTGCTGAGCGTCGCCGACACCGGCGCCGGGATCGCGCCGGAGGCCGTGGAGGACGCGTTCCGCCGCGGCTGGTCCACCAAGACCGGCAAGCAGGGCGTCGGCCGCGGCCTGGGGCTCGCCCTGGTCAGACAGGCGGTGCGGCGCAACCGGGGCACGATCGAGATCTCCCGGGCACCGGCCGGCGGCGCGCTGTGCGTCGTCCGGCTTCCGCTGCGGGCGGGGGTGGCGGCGTGACGGACGAGATCGGGGTGCTGGTCGTCGAGGACGACCCGCTGGCGGCCGAGGCGCACGGCCGCTACGTGGAGCGGGTGCCGGGGTTCGCGGTGCGCGGCACCGCCCACTCGGGGAGCGAGGCGCAGCGGCTGCTGGAGCGTACCCCGGTCGACCTGCTGCTGCTCGACCTCTACCTGCCGGACGGCCACGGGCTGCGCCTGGTCCGCTCGCTGCGGGCCGCCGGGCACGGCGCCGACGTGATCGCGGTGACCTCCGCCAGGGACTTGGCGGTGGTCCGCGAGGGCGTGTCGCTCGGCGTCGTGCAGTACGTGCTCAAGCCGTTCACCTTCGCGACGCTCCGTGATCGGCTTGTGCGGTACGCGGAGTTCCGGGCCGCGGCGGGGGAGGCCGGCGGCCAGGAGGAGGTCGACCGGGCGCTCGCCGCGCTGCGCGCGCCCCGGCCGGCCGAGCTGCCGAAGGGGATGAGCGGCCCCACGCTCACGTCCGTGACCCGGGTGCTGCGGGAGGCCGGGGAGGCGGGCGTCACGGCCTCGGCGGCCGGGGCGGCGGTCGGCATCTCGCGGATCACCGCGCGTCGCTACCTGGAGCACCTGGTGGACAGCGGCCGGGCCGAGCGCCGCCCGCAGTACGGACAGGTGGGACGCCCGGAGCTGTGCTACCGCTGGCTCACCGAGCGATAACGCCGCGCCTGGCCCGGCGGCCGGCGCGCGTGCCCAAGTGGCGTGTGTGACTTGGGAAATGGTGGGGATTGGTGGGATTCGGTGATGGCCAGTTATCTGCCCGTTCCACTGACATGTGCGGGCCAGGGCGCCTACCGTTGGCCACGGGACGTCGCCGCCTGAACGCACCCGTGCCCATGGTTGGACGCGGTGACGGGCGGCGTGGTTCCCGCGGCCCGTCCGCCAGACCCCCTCGCCAGGGGTCCGAGAGGAGAATCCGATGTCGCTCGACGTCTCACCGGTGCTGCTTGAGCAGGCCGAGCGAGGCGAGGTCGACGAGAAGGAGTTCGTCGACTGCGTCCGAACATCCCTGCCCTTCGCCTGGGACATGATCAGTGATCTGGTCGCCCGGCTGAAGGTCGACGGGGGCGAGTTCGCCGACAACACCACACCCCCGCCCAACGAGCACGCCCGTGGACAGTTGCTGCGCGCGCTCGCCAGCGACGCCATCCGGGGCGCGCTCGAGCGGCACTTCGGGGTGAAGCTGGCCTTCCAGAACTGTCACCGGGTGGCGGTGTTCCCCCTCGACGCCGCCTCCGACCACGCCCATGCCAGGTTCACGTCCGTGCGGAGCCAGATACTCAACCAGTCGCCGGAGCTGCGGGACTGCTGACGGCGTCGGACGGGCCGGCCGCCTCGGCCGCCGGCCCGTCGGGTGCCGCCAGCCCCGCCCTGGCCGCCGCTTCGGCCGCTGTGTGCGGCAGGAGCGGCAGCACCTCGTCCGCGAGCCGCCGGATGTTCGTCTCGGTGACGGCCGCCTCGCCCGAGCCCTCGGCGAGGAGCGCGAAGCGGCTGATGCCGGTGCGCTCGGCGGTCGCGGCGAGCCGGTCCGCGCACAGCTGCGGATCGCCGACCGGGTGCAGCTCGCACAGCAGCTCCGTGTACTCCAGCGGGTCCCGCATCCGGCGCGGCCCGCCGTCCAGCGTCTGGTGCGCGGACAGACCGAGGCGCAGCCAGCCGGGCAGGGCCCGGCGCAGGACCTGGACGGCCTCCGAGTGGCTGTCGGCGACCTGGAACACCCCGGCCGACACGTGTCCCGCGGTGGCGATCTCCTCCGGCGGGTGCCCGGCCGCCGCGGCCCAGGCCCGCCACATGGCGACCATCTCGGCCTTCTCCTCGTCGCCCACGTGCATCCCGAGCAGCATCGGCAGCCCCCGCTCGGCGGCGGTGCGCACCGTGCCGGGTGAGGTGCAGGCGACGACCACCTCGGGTGGTTCGGCCGGTCTCGGCACCACCGGCACCTCGCGGAACCGGTAGCGCTCGCCGGCCGCCGCCACGCGTGGCTCGCGCAGCCAGCGCAGCAGCAGGTCGAGGGACTCGGGGAAGCCCCGTTCGAGCGCCGCGGCGCCGCCGCCGAACACCTCCAGGTCGACCCAGGGGCCGCCGCGCCCCACGCCCAGCGTGAACCGACCGCCCGAGGCGAGGTGCAGCAGCGCGGTCTGCTCGCCGAGCGCGACGGGGTGGGTGGTGGTCAGCACGGAGATCGCGGTGCCGACCCGGATCCTGCGGGTGCGCCCGAGCAGCATCCCGGCCAGGGTGGTGGCGGACGGGCAGACGCCGTAGGGCACGAAGTGGTGTTCGGCGAGCCAGACGGAGTCGAGGCCCACCTCGTCGGCGACCACCGCGGAGCGCATCGCCCGTGCGAGTGGCTCCCGGTGGCTCTGCCCCGGATACTGACCGGCTAGCACAAATGTCCCTATCCGCAGCGTGTTCATCACTGTTGCCCTTCTCGCCAAGCCGTGCGGTGCCTCCCTGAAACAAGGGGTGCCCCCTTGGAACAACGGGTGACACGTGCCAAGGGCACGGGCCAATGGCATTTTTTTGTGATGATCGGTTGATTATGGGTGCAGTGCGGCCCCGGGAAGGGCCTCCGGAGCTGCGTAGACTCGATACACCGGCCTGTTCACCGGCGAGCCAGCCGCCCAGACCATCCGAGGTGCCCCGTGTCCCCGCGTCGTAATCGGCCCTGTCCGCGATCCCAGCCGACCCCGCGCGTGTACGGCATGGAGAGCACGGACACCTGGCGTGGCGAGGAGTGGGTGGTGCGCCGGGTCACCGGCGCGGCGGCGGTCAAGCACTACCGCTGCCCCGGGTGCGACCAGGAGATCCCGCCCGGCGTGCCGCACGTCGTCACCTGGCCCCAGCTCGGCGCCGTCGAGGACCGCCGGCACTGGCACGCACCCTGCTGGGTCGCCCGCGACCGCAGGACCGTCCGTCAGGCGTCCCGCCGCCGCAGCACCAGATAGCCGCCGAGCAGCGCCGCCACCACCCACAGCACCATGATCCCGAGCCCCGCCCACGGGCCGTAGGGACGGTCCCCGGTGTTCACCACCGACATGATCCACGAGCCGGCCTGGTCCGGCAGGTAGCGGCCCAGCTTCCGCGTCGCCGACACGTTGGCCAGGATGCTGGAGATCATGAAGAAGAACGGGATCAGCACCCCGAACGACAGCATCGGGCTGCGCAGCATCCACGCCACCCCCATCGCGAACAGCGCGATGAGGCCCATGTAGAGCCCGCCGCCGAACACGGCCCGCAGCACGTCGGGTTCGCCGAGGTTCGTGCGGTGCGAACCCAGCATCGCCTGGCCGAGCAGGAACGTCAGGAAGCTCGTCGCCATGCCCACCGCGAGCGCCAACACCGTCGCCACCGCGACCTTCGCGGACATCAGCAGCCCGCGTCGCGGCACCGCCGCCAGCGAGGCCCGGATCATCCCGGTGCTGTACTCGCCCGACACCACGAGCACCCCGAACGCGATCATCGCCAGCTGCCCGAGCGAGGTGCCGGCGAAGCTGGTCAGCGTCGGGTCGAACGTCACCCGGTCACGCGGCGACATCTCGTCGAAGGTGTTCCTGACCAGCAGGCAGATCAGCATGCCGAAGCCCACCGTCACCACCAGCGCCGTCGCCAGCGTCCACACCGTGGACCGCACCGAGCGGATCTTGGTCCACTCGGAGAGCAGCACCCGACCCGCCTCACCCCGGCTCATCGTCGCCATCACCACCGTGCGCCTGGTACTCCACCGTCCCGTGCGTCAGCCGCATGAACGCCTCCTCCAGCGACGCCTGGCGCACGCTCAGCTCGTGCAGCGTCAGCCGGTGCCCGGCCGCGAGCTCGCCGACCCGCGCCGCGTCGCCGCCCTCCACCTCGAGCGCGCCGTCCGGCCGCCGCGTCGGCGCCAGACCGGCCCCCGTCAGCACCTCCCGCAGCCGCTCCGCCTCCGGCGAGCGCACCAGCACGAACGACCGCGCGTTCTCCTCGATGAACCGCGCCATCGACGTGTCGGCGAGCAGCCGCCCCCGGCCGATCACCACCAGGTGCTCGGCCGTCAGCGCCATCTCGCTCATCAGGTGGCTGGAGACGAACACCGTCCGCCCCTCCGCGGCCAGCCGCTTCATCAGGTTGCGGATCCAGTGGATGCCCTCCGGGTCGAGACCGTTGACCGGCTCGTCGAACATCAGGATCCGCGGATCGCCCAGCATCGCGCTCGCGATGCCGAGCCGCTGCCCCATGCCGAGCGAGAACCCCCTGGGCCGCTTCCGCGCCACCGCCGTGAGACCCACCAGGTCCAGCACCTCGTCGATCCGGCGCTCCGGGATCCCGTTGCTCTGCGCCAGGCACAGCAGGTGGTGGCGGGCCGTGCGCCCCGGATGCACCGCCCGGGCCTCGAGCAGCGCCCCGATGTACGTCAGCGGATCCCGCAGCTCCGCGTAGCGCCGACCGTCGATCCTGACCTCGCCGCTCGACGGGTGGTCGAGCCCCAGCATCATCCGCATGGTCGTCGACTTGCCGGCGCCGTTCGGCCCCAGGAAGCCGGTGACCACGCCGGGCCTGACGGTGAACGTCAACCCGTCCACCGCGGTCTTCGCGCCGTACCGCTTGGTCAGGCCCGACAGCTCGATCACGCTGAAACGCTAAGACGGCGCAGGGACCGCCGCCCGGTGGGGCGGCGGTCCCTGCGCCGTTGGGGTGACGGGGGCGGGGCGGCGTCAGCGCGACTGCTGGGCCGGCACTCCCTTGCTCAGGCTGTCGCCCGCCTTGTCGTCGTCATCGTCGAACGAGACGGCCGCGACCTGGGCGCCGGTCAGCGTGGCCAGCATCTCGCGGACGTTGGTCAGCTGGGCGTTGATGCTGTCCCGACGGTTGGTCAGCGCCGCCAGCTCACGCTCGGACTCGCTGCGGATCCGGTCGGCCTTGGCGTTGGCGTCCGCCACGATGTCCTCGGCCTGGCGCTGCGCGGTCTCCACCGTCTGGCGGGCCCGGCGCTCGGCGTCGGTGCGCATCTTCTCGGCCTCCAGGCGCAGCTGCTCCGCCCGGTGCTCGATCTCCGCGAGCCGCTTCTCGGCCTTGGCCTGACGGGACGCCAGGTCGCGCTCCGACTGCTCGCGCCGCTTGGCCAGGTTGGTCTCGAAGTCGGCAGCCGCCTGGGCCGCCTTGGCGCGGGTGTCCTCGAAGAGGGCGTCCGCCTCCTCGCGCTTGTTCTGCGCGTCCTTCTCGGCCTCGGCGCGGGTCGCGGCGGCGTCGCTCTGCGCCTTGTCGACGATCCGCGCGCCCTCGTCCTCGGCCTTGGCCTTGCGCTCGGCCGCGTACGCCTCGGCGTCGTTGCGGACCTGCTGCGCGGCACCCTCGGCCAGCTCGCGGTGCTGCTCGGCGGCCCGACGGGCCTCCTCACGCAGGTCCTTCGCCTCCTCCTCGGCGAGGCGGAGGATCTTCTCGACGCGGGCACCGAGACCGGCGTACGACGGCTCGGCGTCGGTGATGGCCGCCTGCGCGTTCTGCGTCTCGAGGTGGAGCTCCTCGATCCGCTTCTCGAGCGAGGTGATCCGAGCGAGTGCGCTGTCGCGGTCGGCAACGAGCTTCGAGATGCGGTCGTCCACCTGCCCGCGGTCGTATCCACGCCGCACGAGCTCGAAGCCGAAGGGGGAGGAAGTTTCGCTCATGGTTTCCTGTCGATTCCAGACGGGTTCAGTGAGTTGGTCGTGTGGGGCCTGGGCGTTCAGCGCTTCGAGGTCGAGCTCCTAAGCCTACGGTCCGGACGGGTCCATGCCCTCGGAGGCATCATCCTAGGGGGCAAACCGGCGTGTCTTCGAGCGGAACAGGTATCTGTGTGGAGAATGTTCGCCCCATCCGCTCAATCGAGTGGCCATATGGACGGGCGGCCGTGACCCACCCTCACGCCCCCGGGCGCCGCCCGCCGGGGCGCGGCGGACCGCCGCCCGCGGCGGCCACGCTGCCCGGCGGCTTGGCACCCCGACCACCGTTCTTCCCACTGGGCTTGGGCGCCTCGAACGACTCCAGGGCCTCCAACACGTCCTGCACGCGCGAGATCTCGGCGTTGATGTCCTCGCGCCTGCGGGTGAGCCGCTCCAGTTCGCGCCGGCCCTCCTCCACCATGCGCTTCGCCTCGCGCTCCGCGTCGGCCTTGGTCTGCTGCGCCTCGCGCACCACCCGCGCCCGCTGCTGCTCGGCCTCCTTCAGCAGCGACTCCGCCTTCTTCACCGCCGCGATCCGCACCTTGCTCGCCTCGGCGTTGGCCTCCGCCACCAGCTTCTCGGCGGTGGCCCGCGCCTCGGCGCGCTGCTCCTCGGCCGCCTTCATCAGCTTGTCGACGCGCTCGCCCGCCGCCCGCGCCTGCTCGGCCGACTCGCGCCTGGCCCGGTCGTGCAGCTCCTCGACCTCGGACTCGATGCGCGAACGCAGCTCCTCCGCCCGGTCCCTTATCGCCGCCGCGTCCCGACGCGCCTCGTCCAACAGCTGGTTGGCGTCCCTGCGGGACGTCTCGACGAGCTCGCCGCCCGCCTCCTGAGCGTCCGCGATGAGCCGGTTGGCCTCCTTGCGGGCCGCGGCCACCATGGTGTCGGACTGCTCCTCGGCGGTCGCCGCGATCCGCAGCGACTCCTCCTGGGCCTTCGCCAGCAACTCGTCGGCCTGCGCCGCCGCCTCGCCGCGCTTGCGGGACGCCTCGCGGCGCGCCCGGTCCTGGATCTCGTCCGCCTCGGCCCTGGTCCGCTCCGCGTACCGGGTCGCCTCGACGCGCAGCCGCTCGGCCTCCGCGATCGCGTCCTTGACGGTGCGTTCGGCGAGGGCGGAGGCCGCCTCCTTCTCCTCGGCCGACTCGCGCAGCACCCGGGCGGCCTCCCGCTCCGCCTCCGCGCGGTGCGTGGCGATCTCCGCCTCCGCCGCCTCGCGCAGCCCGGAGACCGAGTCCCGCACCTGCTGCGCCTTGTGCTCGGCCGCCGCCACCAGCGTGTCGGCGCGCCGCTCGGCCTCGTCCAGCCTGGCGCGCGCCGCGGCGAGCAACTCGTCGCCCTGCTCGCGCGCCTGGGCGCGCTCGGCGTGCGCCGCGTCCCGCGCGTCCGCGAGCAGCACGTCCGCCTCGCGGCGCAGCCGCGCCGCCTCCTCCTGCGCCGCCGCCAGCGCCTCGGCCGCCTCGGCCGCCGTGCGCTCGGCCGCCGCCCCGGCGTCGGCCCGCACCCGGTCCGCCGCCTCCCGGGCCTCGTCCCGCAGCCGGTCGCCCTCGGCGATGGCCTCGCCGCGCAGCCGGATCGCCAGCTCCTCGCCCTCCGAGCGGAACCGCGCCGCGTCGTTGAGGGCCTCGTCCCGCAGCTGCTGGGCGGCCTGCTCGGCCTGCTCCGTGAGCGACCTGATCCGGTCGGCCGCCTCCACGCGCAGCCGCTCGATGTCCGCGTTGGCCTCGGCCCGCAGCCGGTCCGCCTCGACCCGCGCCTCGACGAGCGCCTCCTCGGCGGCCACCAGCCGCCGCTCGGCCTCGGTCCGCAGCCGCTCCAGCTCGGCCGACGCCGCGTCACGCTCCGCCCGGGCGGCCTCCCTGGCCTCCGCCCGCACCCGACGGGCCGTCTCCTCGGCCTCCTGGGTGGTGCGCTCGGCGTGCTCGGCGGCCTCGACGCGCAGCTTCTCCGCCTCGCTCCGCGCCTTCTTCAGCGACTGCTCGGCCTGGTTGCGCAGCGTGGTGGCGCGCTCGATCGCCTCGGTGCGGACCCGCTCGCTCTCGCTGGTCGCCGAGTTCCGCAGCTCCTCGGCGTCGGCCTTGGCCTGGGCGAGCAGCTCCTCGGCCCGCGCCGCCGCCTCCTGGATCTGCTGCACCGACTCGCGGCGCGCCTCGGCCCTGGTGCGCTCGCCCTCCTCGACGGCCTCCGCCCGCAGCTGCTCGGCCTCGCCGCGCAGCCGCCTGGCCTCCTCCTGGAGCTCGACCGTCTTGGCCCGGTACTCCTTGGTGTCGTCCTGCGCGGCGCCCTTGAGCTGCTCGGCCACGTCGTGCGCCTCGGCGCGCAGCCGGTCGGCCTCCGCCTCGGCCTCCGCCCGCAGCCGCTCGGCCTCCTCGGTCGCCGCCTTGGTGGTGGCCTTCGCCTCGGCCGCGGCCTTGGTCAGCACCTCCTCGGCGGTGCGCGCCGCCTCGGCCAGCTGGGCCGCGTACT
This sequence comes from Streptomyces millisiae, assembly GCF_031845425.1. Taxonomy (NCBI): domain Bacteria; kingdom Bacillati; phylum Actinomycetota; class Actinomycetes; order Kitasatosporales; family Streptomycetaceae; genus Streptomyces; species Streptomyces millisiae. Next base: position 74,500 of record NZ_JAVREM010000016.1, on the reverse strand, counting down.
CCTCGGCCGACTTGGAGCGCGCCTCCTCGGCCGCCCCCGCCAGCACCCGCTCCGCCTCGGCGCGCGCCTCGTCCAACGCGTGCTGCGCCTCGGCGCGGCGGTTCTCCGCGTCCCTGGTGGCCTCGGACACCATGCGCGCGATCTCGGCCTTGGCCGTCGCCGCGCGCTGCTCGTACTCGGAGTCGGCCGCGGCCCTGCGCTTGTCGGCCTCCGCGGTGGCCTCCGCGACCAGCCGCTCCGCCTCCTCGCGGGCCGCGCGCAGCTCGGTCTGCGTCGCGGCGGCGCGCTCCTCGGCCTTGCGCACCAGCGCGGCCGCCTCGCGCCGCCCCGAGTCGGCCTCCTGCGCCGTCGAGGCGCGCAGCCGCTCGGCGTGCTCGCTGGCCTCCTGGGCCTGCGCCGAGGCGGCGGCCAGCAGCCGCTCCGCGTCCGCCCTGGCCCGCCGCACCAGCTCGTCGGCCTCGGCGCGCGCCGCCTCCATGTCGGCGGCGAGCCGCTGCCTGGTCTCCTCGGTCAGCCGCAGCGCCTCGGCCCGCGCCTGGCTGACGGTCCGCTCGGCCTCGGCCCTGGTCTCCTGCAGCAGCCGCTGCGCCTGCGCCTCGCTGCGGGCCCGCAGCTGCTCGGCCCAGGCGACGTTCTCGTTGACGTGGGACTCGACGGTGGAGCGGCGCTGCGCCAGCTCCTCGTCGAGGCGCTGCCGGCGGCCGACGGCCTCGGCGTGCAGCTCCGCCTCCATCCGGGCGCGCTGCTCGGCCTGCTCCTGGAGCACCCGCTGGGACCTGGTCCTGGCCTCCCGCAGCTCGCGCTCGGCCTCGGCGCGCATCTGGTCGGCCTGGTGGTGGGCGCTGCGCAGCAGCTGCTCGGCGTGGGACTGGGCGTCGCCGTAGACCGGGCGCAGGGCAAGGGCACGGCGCACCTCGTGCAGCTTGGCACGCAGCACCTCGACCTGATAGCCGAGGTCGTCGGCGTGATCGACCGCCTTGTCGCGCTCCTTCTTCAGCCGACCCATCTCGGCTTCGAGCTGCGAGAGGTGGTCGTCAGCCTGGGTGGTGTCGTAGCCAGGCACCGCGCGGTCCCATCCGTCCCCTGGTCGTGGTGTAGCAGATCCGGTCATCGGCCGAACTCGGGACGAGAATCACGTCACTGCCCCGGCTGGGCCACTCTACCGGCCGGGGCAGCGCGCGTCAGTGGCCCGAGGGGTCTCCTGGTGCCTGCGGGGCGGCAGCGGTCACGATTTCCGTGAGCACTCCGTGACAGTCCTTGGGGTGCAGGAACGTGATGCGCGAGCCCATGGAGCCGCGCCGTGGCCGGTCGTAGAGCACCCGGACGCCCTTCTCCCCGATGGCCTGGGACTCGGCGTCGACGTCGTCGGTGCCGAAGGCGACGTGGTGCACGCCCTCACCGTTCTTGGCCAGCCATTTTCCGACGGGCGAGTCGTCCCTGATCGGCTGGAGCAGCTGGAGGTAGGAGGCGCCGCCGTCGTCGGTGCCGTTGATGCGGAGCATGGCCTCGCGGACGCCCTGTTCCTCGTTGACCTCGGTGTGATGGACCTCGAAACCGTAGGTGGCACGGTAGAACTCGACGGTGGCGTCGAGATCGAAGCAGGCGATCCCGATGTGATCGATTCGAGTCAACATCCCCCTAGTGCACAGCCCTTGGCGCGGCGGTGCAACGTGCCCACCGTCACAGGTACGTGGCGGTGACCTTCTCCGTCACGCTCTGTAGATTGGTGTGAACGATCGTTCACTCCCGAGATCTCCGCGGAGGGACCCATGACCATGACATCCTCGCGACGGCGTCCGTCCGGCGGCGGCTCGGTGATCGTCGCCGGCGCCAGGACCCCGATGGGCCGGCTGCTGGGCTCCCTGAAGTCGTTCTCCGGGGCCGAGCTCGGCGGCTTCGCCATCGAGGCCGCGCTGAGCCGGGCCGGCGTCGCGCCCGAGCAGGTGGAGTACGTGATCATGGGGCAGGTGCTCCAGGCGGGTGCCGGCCAGATCCCCGCCCGGCAGGCCGCGGTGCGGGCCGGTATCCCGCTCTCGGTGCCCGCGCTCACCGTCAACAAGGTGTGTCTCTCCGGCCTCGACGCCATCGCGCTGGCCGACCAGCTGATCAGGGCCGGCGAGTTCGACGTGGTCGTGGCCGGCGGCCAGGAGTCCATGACCAACGCGCCGCACCTGCTGCCCAAGTCCCGGGAGGGCGTCAAGTACGGCGCGGTGCAGATGCTGGACGCGATGGCGCTCGACGGGCTTACCGACCCGTTCGACGGCATCGCGATGGGCGAGTCGACCGAGCGGTACAACGCGAAGCTCGGCATCACCCGGGCGGAGCAGGACGCGGTCGCCGCCGCCTCCCACCAGCGCGCCGCGGCGGCCCGCGAGGCCGGCCGGTTCGACGCCGAGATCGTCCCGGTCGCCATCCCGCAGCGCAGGGGCGCCCCCGTGGTGTTCGCCGCGGACGAGGGCATCCGCCCGACCACCACGGTCGAGTCGCTGGCCCGCCTCGCCCCCGCCTTCGCCGGCGAGGGCACCATCACGGCCGGCTCCGCCTCCCAGATCTCCGACGGCGCCGCGGCCGTCGTCGTCATGTCCCGCGCCAGGGCCGAGGAGCTCGGCCTCGACTGGATCGCCGAGATCGGCGCGCACGGCAACGTCGCGGGCCCCGACAACTCGTTGCAGTCGCAGCCCGCGAACGCGATCCGGCGGGCGCTCGACCGGGAGGGGTTGACCGTCGAGGACCTCGACCTGGTCGAGATCAACGAGGCGTTCGCGGCCGTCGCCGTGCAGTCAATGAAGGACCTCGGAATCGGCCCCGAAAGGGTGAACGTGAACGGCGGCGCCATCGCCCTCGGCCACCCCATCGGCATGTCGGGCGCCCGGCTCGCCCTGCACCTGGCCCTCGAACTCGGCCGCCGCGGCGGCGGCCTCGGCGCGGCCGCGCTGTGCGGCGGCGGCGGCCAGGGCGACGCCCTGATCCTCCGCGTCCCCGCCCGCTCGTGACCGCGGCGCGGACCGTGGACGTGGCGGCGCTGGTCGCCCAGGCCAGGGAGGGCAGGCCCCGGGCCGTCGCCCGGCTGATCTCCCTGGTCGAGGGCGCCTCGCCGCTGCTGCGCGAGGTGATGGCCGCGCTGGCCCCGCACACCGGCCACGCCTATGTCGTCGGCATCACCGGTGCCCCCGGCGTCGGCAAGTCCACCTCCACCTCGGCGCTGGTCACCGCCTACCGTCGCGCCGGCCGGCGGGTCGGCGTGCTGGCCGTCGACCCCTCGTCCCCCTTCTCCGGCGGCGCGCTCCTGGGCGACCGCATCCGGATGGGCGAGCACGCCTCCGACCCCGGCGTCTACATCCGCTCCATGGCCACCCGCGGCCACCTCGGCGGCCTGGCCTGGGCCGCCCCCCAGGCGGTGCGGGTGCTGGACGCGGCCGGGTGCGACGTGATCCTGGTCGAGACGGTCGGCGTCGGCCAGTCCGAGGTGGAGATCGCCGCCCAGGCCGACACCACGGTGGTGCTGCTCGCCCCCGGCATGGGGGACGGGGTGCAGGCCGCCAAGGCCGGCATCCTGGAGGTCGGGGACGTCTTCGTGGTCAACAAGGCGGACCGGGACGGCGCGGACGCCACGGTCCGCGAGCTCAACCACATGCTGGGCCTCGGCGAGGCCCGCGCACCCGGCGACTGGCGCCCCACGGTGGTCAGGGCGGTCGCCGCCCGCGGCGAGGGCGTGGACGACGTCGTCGCCGCGCTCGACAAGCACCGCGGCTGGCTCGACGAGCACGGCGAGCTCGCCGCCCGCCGCCACCGCCGCGCCGCCCGCGAGGTCGAGACCATCGCCGTCACGGCCCTTCGCGAACGCATCGCCGACCTCCGCGGCGACCGCCGCCTCACCGCCCTCGCCGACCGCATCCTGGCCGGCACGCTCGACCCCTACGCGGCGGCCGACGAACTGGTGACGGGAGTGGTGGCGGGGGAGGGGTGACCGGGGCGCACCGCTCGCCCCCTCCGCCCGGCGGGCGGCCCTGTTGTAGGGGAGCGGTGCGGCCTCATATCGTCAGCCGCTATGGACGGGTCAACTCGCCGCATGCGTGCCCTGCTTCTCGACGCCCCCGGCTCTCCCAGCACCCTGCGCCACGCCGAACTGCCGGTGCCCGAGCCCGGCCCCGGTCAGGTGCGGGTGCGGGTCGAGGCGTGTGGTCTCAACCCGGTGGACTACCAGGTCGCCGGGGGCGGGCACCCGGACTGGAGCTGGCCGCACGTCCTCGGGCTGGACGTGGCCGGCACCGTGGACGCCGTCGGCGCCGGCGTGACCGAGCTGCCGCCCGGGCAGCGCGTCGCCTACCACGGCGACCTGCGCGCGCCCGGCGGTTTCGCGGAGTACGCGCTGGCCGACGCGACGACCCTGGCCCGGGTGCCGGACGCGCTCGAACCGGTGGTGGCCGCCGCGTTGCCGTGCGCCGGCGTCACCGCCCACCAGGCGGTGGTGCGACGGCTGCGGGTGGCCGCCGAGCACACGGTCCTGGTGACCGGCGGCGCGGGCGGCGTCGGCGGCTACGCCGTGCAACTGGCCGCGCTGGCCGGGGCCCGGGTGATCGCGACGGCGTCCGCGGGCAACGCCGAGCACCTGCGGAAGCTCGGGGCCGACGAGGTCGTCGACTACCGGGCGGAGGACGTCCACGCGCGGGTGCGCGAGCTGACGGAGGGGCGCGGCGTCGACGCGATCGTCGACACGGTCGGCCCCGACTCCGCCACGGCCGGCCTCGCCCTGCTGGTGCACGGCGGCGGTGTCGCGGCCGTCGCCGGCCGCCCCGACCTGACGGCGGTGGCGCCGTTCGGCATCGCCCCGTCGGTCCACGAGATCGCGCTGGGCGCGGCGTACAGCCACGGCGACGAACGCGCCCGGGCCGCCCTGTCGTCGACGCTGACCGAGCTGTTCGCGCTGGTGGGCGACGGCCGTCTGGACCCGATGGTGGCCCGCACCCTCACCCTCGATGAGGTCCCCGCGGGCCTGACCGAACTGGCCGGCCGACACGTGCGAGGCAAGCTGGTGCTCTCCCTGGGCTGACCCGCGTGCGCGCCGGCCGGGCCGAACACCAGCCGGTGCCGGCATGCCGGGCACCACGGTCGGGTGACGACGGAGGAGCCGGCGGCCGCGTCAGACTGACGCCGTCTGCCTCTCGGCCGGCTGCTCGCGCAGCGACGGGCAGTACGCGGGATCGGGGTGCTCGGCCAGCTCGATCACCCGGTCGAGCTTCCGCCCCGCCTCCTGCAACTCGCCGACCGCCGCGGCGATCCGGGCGCGCTCGGCGCGCAGCCGCTCCAGCGCCTCGGCCTGCGCGTGCCCCGTGTCGACGCACGGGAGGATCATCGCGATCGTCCGGCTGCTGAGCCCGGCGGCGTAGAACTGCTGGATGAGCCGCACCCGCTCGACCGCCGAATCCGGATAGACCCGCTGGCCGCTCGGGGTGCGCTCGGAGACGAGGATGCCCTGCTGCTCGTAGTAGCGGAGCGCGCGGGTGCTCACGTTCGCCCTGCTGGCCAGTTCGCCGATCCGCACGACGCGCTCCCTTCGGTGTGGCGCACGACACGCGTCGCGTCGCCGTGCTCGACTTGCCCTTGACGTCGACGTCAAGTTTTAGCGTAGCCGACGGATATGGACGCGACCGCGCCCGTCCGCGAACCGAAGGGACCACCATGGACGTCACCGGCTCGACCGCGCTCGTCACCGGCGCGAACCGCGGCATCGGCCGCCGCTTCGTCGACGAGCTGCTCACCCGCGGGGCCACCAAGGTCTACGCCACGGCCCGCCGGCCCGAGTCGATCGACGCCTCCGACCCGCGGGTCGAGGCGCTGCGCCTCGACCTCCTCGACGCCCAGTCGGTGACGGACGCCGCCGCCGCGGCCCCCGACGTCACCCTGCTCGTCAACAACGCCGGCATCGCGACGACCACCAGGCTCCTGACCGACGACCTCGACGCGCTGCGCCGGGAACTCGACACGCACCTCTTCGGCACCCTCGGCGTGATCCGCGCCTTCGCGCCGATCCTCGCGGCCAACGGCGGCGGAGCGGTGGTGAACCTGCTGTCGGCGCTCTCGTGGTTCGCCTCGCCCGGCGCCGGGGCCTACTCCGTGGCCAAGGCCGCCGAGTGGAACATGACCAACGCCCTCCGCCTCGAACTCGCCGACCAGCGGACCCTGGTCCAGGGCGTGCACCTCGGGCTCGCCGACACCGACATGACGGCCGACTTCGACATGCCGAAGATCGACCCGGCGGACGTCGCCCGGGCCAGCCTCGACGGCGTGGCCGCCGGCGCGATCGAGGTGCTGGTCGACGACACGGCCCGCCTCGTGAAGGCCGGCCTCGCGGGGGACCCGGCGGAGCTCTACGCCAAGCTGGGCCTCTGACGGCTCAGGGCACCACGGCGAGGACGTCCGGCCACGTCGTCGGCCGCTCCCGCCAGTACGCCCAGGCGTCGTCGCCGTCCAGGACGGCCCGCAGCGCCTCCTCGGGCGGCAGCGCCTCAGGGCCGGCCAGCTCCCGCAGGATCACGACGGCCGCGACCAGCCCGTCCCTGCCGTGCGCCGCGAGTCGGGCGAGCGGGGCGGCTGGTTCTGCGGCGGCGCGCGCCTCCGCCACCAGCGGCGCGAGCCACCTGGCCCAGCGCGCGTGGTCGCCCTCGCCCGGCGGCTCCGCCTCGGCGAACAGTGGCTCCAGCGCCTGGGTCAGCCGCCCGATCCAGTCGTGCGCGGTGCCGGTCACCGAGGGGTACTCGCGGACGAATTCCGCCCAGCCGTCCGCCATCGGGTTCCCGCTCAGCTCCCGCAGCCGGGCGCGGCAGAACGGCCGCAGCGGATCCTGGTCGTCGGCGCCTGTCAGGAAGGTGTCCCGCACCATCCGATAGCTCGGCGGCTCCCGCTCGGCCAGCAGCACGGCGTCGTAGAGGTCCTTGCCCTGGGGGTACCAGTCGCCGAGCAGCCACATCAGCTTCCAGGCCAGGGAGAGGGCGGGCGAGACGGTCAGCAGTCGACAGCCGGGGCCGCCCTCGCCGAGCGGCCGCAGTTCGGTCCAGGCGGGCGGCTCGGGCAGCGGCTCCTTGAAGACGACGTCGACCTGAACGGTGCCGCCGGGCGTGCCGGGCGCCGACCAGGGCAGCAACATCCTTCGGCCGGGGGCCCGTTCGTAGGTCCAGATGTCCTCGACCGCCATGCCGGGCGCGTCAATCGCCACCGGGCCGTGCGCCGCCGCGGCGGCGGCGTTGGCGAGCTCCCGGAACAGGCGGGTGGTCTCCGGCCCGTCCAGCTGCCACTCCCGGGGGACCACGACGAAGTCCAGGTCGCCGGGTTCGCGGGCGGCCGCCCCGAACCACTGGGACATCAACACGCCGCCGCGCAGCACGAGGTGGTCGGCCCAGTGGCTGTTCCCCACGGCAGCCAGCACCGTGTCGAGCGCCGTGCGGCGCGCCCGCCGCCAGACGCCGGCCGATGCCTCGTCGTCGAACCGGGGCTCGCCGGCGCGGTAGGCGTTGGGGAACTGCTTCAACGCAGGATCGAACACCAGCGGCTGCCGCAGCCCTTCGGGCATCGCGCGCAAGGTGCCGGGGTAGCCGAGGCGGTTACGGGTCTCGTCGTCCAACGGCTTGGTCGGGATGCTGTCGGAGCCGATCCACAGGGTGTCCCAGGGGCGGTCGTTGCTGCTCATGGGTGCTCCCGAGTGATGATCCAGCCGTCGTCCAGGGCGAGGTTGGAGTCGTGGAGGACGAACTCCCGCTCGACCTCCAGGACGTGGTGGCCGTCGTCGTGCAACGCGTCGAGCAGGGCGGCCAGCCGACGCTCGGCGGTCGCCCGCCCCACGTCGTGACACCGCTGCGTGACGAACCGCTCCTGCCGGCCGTCCTTCCGGAGGCGGCGCGCGTTCCACGAGACGTGGGCGCCGTGTTCGGTCGCCAGCCGCTCCAGGGCGGGCCGGTCGTGGTCGGCCGGCAGCAGCAGCTTGACGTGGTGCTCGAAGTAGCGGGCCGGGTCCCGCGCCTCTTCGTCCGACTGTGGCACGCCGTCCACCCACGGCGCGGCCTCCGTCTTGACCCGCGCCACGGCGAACCCCTCCGCGGCGAGGCCGCGCGCCGCACGTTCGGCATCGTCCGCGCCACCGCGCACATTGACCATCGGCTGCGAGCGAGTCTCCCCGCGCGCCAGCTCGATGTGCGTGAACCCGAACCGGTTGGCTGCCGCCCAGGCCGCCAACCGGTCGAGGTCCTCGACGGGGCAGCTCACCGTGAGGTGCGTCTCCAGCGCGCCGGGCCCCGCGGCCCGGCCCGGCGTCGAGGACGGCTGTGGTGACGGGGAGGTCTGTCGCGACCTCAACGCACCGCGAGCTCGGCTGCTCGCCGCGGTAGCTGGACTTGCGGGAAACGAGCTGACCACGAGCGCGGTGCCTCTCGGTGGATGTCCGCGATCAGAGAAACCGGATCAGACTGCGAGAACCCCAGCCTGGGGATGCGGCCGAAGCGTGCGCATGTGGTGACGGCGCCGGCTTCGCCTTCCAGCCAGAGCTTCACCGAGAGTGTATCTACGCGAGCGACGGCGAGCGCCCCGTTTCCGCGAAGGCCGTCTGGAGACGGCGTCGGCCGCGGGCTGGTCCTCGTGGATCGGGGCGGGGCTGTTCGCCGCGAGTTGCTTGGACGTTCCAAGCATGCCGCGCGCGTGACTATGCCGGCGAGCCGGCCAGGACGCCAGGAACACGATCCAAAGCCGCAGGGGGTGCTGCGCGCGGCTGCCGGCGCCGGTGGCGCCGGCCGCGGATGCCGAACGCGGTCGCGGGCCGCTGCCCGTCGGCGCGCTGCCGCGCCGGTGGGGCGTCAGCTCGCTGGCGGTCGGCAAGACGGTGTGGGCCGGGTTCGCGCTGCCGCGCCGGTGAACGGCCGCGTGCGGCGGTCGGTCGCCCAGACCGCCAGCGCCGCGACCGCGAAGGTCGCGCCGAGGGCGCTGGAGCCGGGCCAGCCGGCGGTGGCGAACGCGGCGGTCGTGGTGGTCGCGCCCAGCGCGGAGCCGAGCGAGTAGAAGAGCATGTACCCGCCGACGACGCTGCTGGTGCGGTCCGGGTGGGCCGTGGTGAGCAGGTGCTGGTTGCTCACGTGGACGGCCTGCACGGCGAAGTCGAGCACGACCACCCCGATGACGAGGAGCCACAGCGACCAGGTCGCCTGCCCGACGGCCAGCCAGGAGGCGGCGAGGAGCGCGAGGGCCCCGCCGGTGACGGGGCTTGCGAACCCCGCGTCGGCCCAGCGCCCCGCGCGGGCGGCCCCCAGCGCGCCGACCAGGCCGGCGAGCCCGAACAGGCCGATCTCCGTCGTGCCGAGGTGCCACGGGCCGGCCGCGAGGGGGAGCGCGAGGCCGCCCCAGAGCGCGCTGAACGAGGCGAACAGGAAGAACGCGATCAGCCCGCGTGAGACGAACAGCCGCTCACGGAACAGGCCGCGCAGCGAGGCCGACACCTGCCGGTACGTGACGCGGTCGGCGCGCACGTCGGGCGGCAGCGTGCGCAGCAGGAGCAACGCCAGCGTCGCCAGGAGCACCGAGAGCGTGACGTAGACGCCGCGCCAGCCCCAGGCCGCGGCCAGGGCACCGGCGGCGACGCGCGCCCCGAGGATGCCGAGGACGACACCGGAGGTCACCGCGCCGAGGGTGCGGCCCCTTTCCTCGGGCGTGGACAGCGCCGCGGCGTAGGCGACCGTCGTCTGCACGACCACGGCGAACAGGCCGGCGACGGCCAGCCCGACGAGCAGCACCCAGGCCCGCGTCGCCGTCGCGGCCAGTGCCGTCCCCGTCCCGGCCAGCGCCAGATGGCCGGCGATGAGCCTCCGCCGGTCAAGCAGGTCGCCCAGCGGCACCAGGGTGGCCAGCCCCACCAGATAGCCGAGCTGTCCGGCCGCGACGATCCAGCCCAGCTGGCCGTCCGCCATGCCGAGATCGCTCCCGATCTGCCCGAGGACGGGCTGGGCGGCGTAGACGCTCGCGACCGCGACCGCGCACACGGCGGCGAACAACAACCTTCTGCCGACTGTCAGGCCCATGCACCCTCCCAAATGAGTAGCATATTGCTACCGATGCGAGGCTAAGGCAGACTGGTTTCAAACAGCAACTCTTTGGGGGTGTGGTGGTGACCGTGACCCGCGACAGCGGTGTGGCGTGGACCGACCCGAACTGTCCCGTCGCCCGGACGCTCGACCTGGTCGGCGACCGCTGGAGCCTGCTCATCGTCCGCGACGCCATGGACGGCGCGCGCGGGTTCACCGAGTTCCAGCAGCGCACCGGCATCGCCCGCAACATCCTCACGGACCGGCTCCGCCGGCTCGTCGAGCGCGGCATCCTCGAACGGCGCACCGCGCCCACCGGCAGGCGACAGCTCTACGCGCTCTCCCCGGCGGGACGCGATCTGTTCACCGTCGTCGTCGCCCTGCGCCAGTGGGGCGAGCGCCACGCCTTCGCCCCCGGCGAGCCCCACTCCGTGCTCGTCGACGAGCACGGCGCCCCGCTGCCCGAACTCCGGCCGACCGGATCGAGCGGCGACCTCGTCGACGTCGACACCACCGTCGTCCGGAAGGTCCCCTGACCGACCCGCGCCGGCCGCTGACGGCTAACCCGGGACGGCCACCACGAGCGTCATGTCGTCGCCGGAGCGCCGCTGCTCGATGACGGTGCCCTGCTCGAAGCGGCCGTCCGGGCGGTCCTCGCGGGTGACGGCGAAGCCCTGCGCCTCCAGCGACGCCCGCGCCTGGTCGAACTGCTGGCCGAGGACGTTGGGGGTCTCCTCGGGGGTGCCCGGCTGGTCCTGACCGGTGTCCTGTCCGTTGCCGGCGACCACGGCCACGACGATCTCGACGGGCGTGCCCGCCGCGGCCTGGGTGCCGCCGGCGGGGGACTGGCGGAGGACGGTGCCGGGCGCGACCGACTGGTTGACCTCCTCGACCGGGGTCGGCTGGAGGCCCGAGTTCACCAGCAGCGCGAACGCCGATTCGAGCGGCTGGCCGACGACGTCCGGCACGGTCACCGTCGCCGGCTGGTCGTTCCCCGGCTCCTCGGTGGCGGTCGGGGTCGCCGCGACCGTCAGGGTGACGGTCTCGCCCGGCGGCGTCTCCTCACCCGGCTCCGGATCCTGGCTCAGCACGGTGCCCGGCTCGGCGTCCGCCGTCTCCTCGGTCTCCTGGGCGACCCGGAAGCCGGAGTCCTGGAGCTCGGCGAGCGCGTCCTCGAACGGGTCGTCGAGCACGTTGGGGACCGGCACCGGCTGGGGGCCCGAGGACATCAGCAGGGTGACGGTCTCGCCCCGCTCGATCTCCTCGCCGGTCGGCGGATCGGTCTCGCAGACCGTGTCCTCCTCCTGGGCGCACGGCCGCTGCCCGGCCTCGGCGATCACCAGGCCCTCAGACGCCGCGCGGTCGCGGGCCTCGCGAACGGTCATCCCGGCCAGATCCGGCACGGTGACCAGCGTCGCGCCCTCCGCCTCGCCATCGCCCGCGAAGAGCAGCCGACCGATCGCGACGGCGCCGATCAGGACGAGGACCGCGCCGACGGCCAGCAGGATCTTCGGGCCCTGGGAGGAGCGCCGCGCGGGCCGCCGGGCGGCCCGCCGGCCGCCGTCGGAGGCGCCGACCGCCGGCGCCGGCAGGGTGGCGGTCGCCGGCTCGGGGGCGGGCGCGGGCGAGAACACGGCCATCGCGGTCCGGCCGTCGAGCACGGCCTCGATGTCGGCCCGCATCTCGGCGGCGCTCTGGTACCGCTGCTCCCGGTCCTTGGCCAGGGCACGGAGGACGATCGCGTCGACGCCGGGGGATATGCCCTGCGCCAGCAGGCTCGGCGGCGTCGGCTCCTCGCTGACGTGCTGGTACGCGACGGCCACCGGGGTGTCGCCGACGAACGGCGGCCGGCCGGTGAGGTGTTCGTAGAGCATGCAGCCGGTCGAGTACAGGTCGGAGCGCGCGTCGACCTTCTCGCCCCTGGCCTGCTCGGGCGACATGTAGTGGGCGGTGCCGATGACGGCCGAGGTCTGCGTCATGGTCATGCCGGAGTCGCCGGAGGCGCGGGCGATGCCGAAGTCCATCACCTTCACCTGGCCGGTGCGGGTGAGCATGACATTGGCCGGTTTGATGTCCCGGTGGACGATCCCGGCGGCGTGCGAGTACTCCAGCGCCTGGAGCACGCCCACATGGATCTCCAGCACCCGCTCGGGCAGCAGCCCCCGGCCGGCGACCAGCAGGTCGCGCAGCGTCGAGCCCTCGACGTACTCCATCACGATGTACGGCATCGGGACGCCGTTCACGTGGTCCTCGCCGGTGTCGTACACGGCGGTGATCGCGGGGTGGTTGAGCGAGGCGGCGGACTGCGCCTCGCGACGGAAGCGGGCCTGGAAGACGGGGTCGCGGGCGAGGTCGCCGAGCAGCGTCTTGACGGCGACCGTGCGGCCCAGACGGCTGTCGTAGGCCAGGTAGACCTCGGCCATGCCGCCCCGGCCGAGCACCTGCTGGAGCTCGTAGCGGTCGGCGAAGCGCGGGGGCGCGTCCATGTCGTGTGCTCTCCCGGGGCAGGCTAAGTCCCGTGAGCCTAGCGGGAATTGGTTCCCGCTGTCCGCGAGTCCACCGACGACCGCCAAGAACCGGGCACCGGCGGTTGTCAGCGGCGCGTGCGACGATCACCCCGATCCGCCGCCGAGCCGACCGGGACCTTTCATGGCCGACGAACAGCAACCGCTCGAACTCTTCCGCTTCGCGGACTCCGTCCAGAGCGTGAGCCTGCGGGTGCTGCCCGACAAGGTGCGCGTGGCGTTCGGCCGGGAGTACCGCGAGGCGAGCCTGGTCGTGGCGAGCGACTTCGTCAGTGGCCAGGTCACCGTCATGGTGTCCGATGAGGAGGTCGACGAGTGGGAGCGGTGCCTGGAGGCGCTGGAGCGCGAGGACGGGATCACGTGGCCCGAGAACGACCGGTCGGCGTGGATCCAGGTGATCCCGGACGATCCGGTCGAGGTGACCGTCTCAGACTCGCCCTCGTCGCAGGTGGCGGTGGAAGTGCCCATAGAGGTCGACGAGCACTGGCTGGAGGCGAACCGGGCGCGGCTCGCCGAGGTGCGGCGGTATCTCGCCGGCCGGCCGCCGTCTCAGCCGGCCAGGGACTTGGCGTAGCAGAACGTGCCGGGGCGGTCCGCGTACGTGCCGTAGGGCTCGGTGCGTCGGTAGCCGGCGGACTCGTAGAGGGCGATGGCGGCCGGCTGGAGATGTCCGGTGACCAGGCGGAGGCGGTCGTAGCCGAGGTCGGTCGCCCGCGACTCGATCTCCTTGAGGAGGGCGCGGGCGATGCCCTGGCCACGGGCGGCGGGCGCGACGTACATCCGCTTGACCTCGCCCGTGCCGGCGACGTCCGTGGTCTGGACGGCGACGCAGCCGACCGTCTCGTCGTCCACGACGGCGACCAGGTAGTGGGCGCCGGGGCCCACGCCGGAGCGGCCCTCCAGGCCGTAGCGGGCCACCAACTCGGCGAAGGCCGCGTCGAGCAGCCGGATGAGGGCGAGGTCGTCGGCGGTGCGCTCCTCTATAAACATGCCGAGGATTGTATAGGTATAAGCGGGTGCGGGCCAGGGAGTAGGCTCCCCGGCCCGCACCAGGCGGCTACCGCGCCCCCGTTAGGGGCGGCGGGGTGGCTCAGTCGTCGTCGCCGTCCTCGTGGTCGTCGTCCTGGTCGTCGCCGTGGTCGTCGTCACCGTCGTCGTCCTGGTCGTCCTGCTCCTGGGCGGTGATGTCGCCCGAGGCCGGGTCGATGGAGACCTCATGCTCGGTGCCGTCGTCCCCACGCAGCTCGACGTCCCAGCGGCCGTCGTCGAGGCTGACGCTCTCGACCGTGCCGTTGCCGGAGACCTCGCCCAGCGCGATGTCGACGGCCCGCGCCGCGTCCACCCGGGCGTCGGCGGCGGTCCGCGCGTCGTCCTGGTCGTCGCCGTCCTCGTCCTGGTCGGTCCGGCTGTCGACGACCTCGGCGCCGTCCTCGCTCACCCGCACCTGGTACCACTGGCCGTCGTCGCCGAAGACCTCAACCTCCCAGGTGCCCGCGTGGCGGCCGTCGTCCTCGTGGTCGACCTCGGTGACCACGCCGGCCCGCTCGGCGAGCGCGGTGGCCGCCGCCTGCTGCGCCGCCGTGCCGGCACCCCCGCCGGACCGGTCGTCGGAGGAGCGGTCGTCCGAGCCGTCGTCGTCGGGCCGGTCCTCGCCGTCGGTCTCGGCATCGGTGACCGCCAGGTCGTCGGTCGACGCCGACACCAGCTGGCCGGTGCCCAAGGCCGACGTGGCCTCGGAGGAGCCGGACGAACCGCCACCGAGTGCGGCGGCCGAGAGGACGCCACCACCGATCACGGCTGCGGCGGCGACGGCGGCGATGCTGACCTTGCGCTTCATTTCGGGTTCCTCCCCGATCGGCTGGTGCGAACGAGGACGACGATCCCCGACCCTTGCTGAAGCGGAGCTGAAGTCACCTGAAGAACTCTTCAGGAACGATTTGCCAAGCTGGGGCCCATGCGCGTGCTGATCGTGGAGGACGAACGACGCCTCGCCCGCTCCCTCGCCCAGGGGCTGACGGCCGAGGGCTTCGCCGTGGACGTGGTGCACACCGGCACCGACGGCCTGCACCAGGCCACCGAGAACTCCTACGACCTGATCATCCTCGACATCATGCTGCCCGGCCTCAACGGCTACCGGGTCTGCGCCGCGCTGCGCGCCGCCGGCGACGAGACGCCGATCCTCATGCTGACGGCGAAGGACGGCGAGTACGACGAGGCCGAGGGCCTGGACACCGGCGCCGACGACTACCTGACCAAGCCCTTCTCCTACGTGGTGCTGGTGGCCAGGGTCCGCGCGCTGCTGCGCCGCAGGGGCGGCCGGGGCGCCGCCCCCGAGCTGCGGGTCGGCGACCTCACCGTGGACCGCGCCACCCGCCGCGTCACCAGGGGCGACACCGACATCAACCTCACCGCCAAGGAGTTCGCCGTGCTCGAACACCTCGCCGGCAGAGCCGGGGAGGTCGTCTCCAAGGCCGAGATCCTGGAACATGGCTGGGACTTCGCCTACGACGGCGACCCCAACATCGTCGAGGTCTACATCAGCGCCCTGCGCCGCAAGCTGGGCCCGGGACTGATCCACACGGTGCGCGGCGCCGGCTACCGACTGGCCGCGTCCCATGGCTAGCGTCCGCGCCCGCGCCACGCTGGGCGCCACGGCCGTGGTGGCCGTGGCGCTGGTCGTCGCCGGGCTGCTGCTGCTCAACACGCTGCGCGCCAACATCACGCGCCAGATCGACCTGGAGGCGGAGGTGACGGCGCGCGGCGTCGCCACCGAGCTGGCCACCGGCACCACCTTCGCCGAACTCAACCTCGACTCGGACACCCCCGTGCAGGTGCTGGACGAGGACGGCGCGGTCCGCGCGGTCAGCGACGACCTGCAGGCCATCAGCGGCACCGGGAACGACCAGGTGACGCCGGTCCCCGAGAACCAACGCCCCGCCACGGGCGACGACGACGGCGATGACGACGACGGCGACGACGGGGACGACGACGAGGCGCTCCGGCCCGGCGAGGTCGCGGAGGGCGTCACACCGTCCGCCGGCAGCGCCACCATCGACGGGGAGACCCACGACTACCGCTTCGCCCGCGTGGAGGTGGAGACCGCGCACGGCGTGGAGGCCTTCGTCTACGCCGGCGCGCCGCTCGACGTCGAGCGCGCGGCCATCTCCAGCGCCCGCACCTCCATGCTCGTCGGCTTCCCGCCGCTGCTCGCCCTGGTGGCCGTCGTCACCTGGCTGGTGACCAGGCGGGCCCTCGGCCCGGTGGAGGGGATCCGCCGCGAGATGGCGGCGATCACCCACTCCGAGGACCTGTCCCGCCGCGTGCCTGAGCCGGGCAGCAGGGACGAGATCGGGCGGCTCGCCAGGACCACCAACGAGACACTGGCCGCGCTCGAGTCCTCCGTCGAGCGGCAGCGCCGCTTCGTCGCCGACGCCTCGCACGAGCTGCGCAGCCCGATCGCCTCGCTGCGCACCCAGCTGGAGGTGGGCGAGGCGCACCCCGAGCTGCTCGACGTGCCGGGCGCGGTGCAGGACACCGTCAGGCTCCAGCAGCTCGCCGCCGACCTGCTGCTGCTGGCCAGGCTCGACGCGGGCGAGCGACCGCTGGCCGGCGCCGTCCGGCTCGACCGGCTGGTCGCCGACGAACTGACGCAGCGGGCCGGCGACCGGGTGCCGGTCGCCTCCGGCGAGGTGGCCGAGGCGACGGTCACCGGCTCGCGCGGCCAGCTGGGCAGGGTGCTCGGCAACCTGCTGGACAACGCGCAACGGCACGCGGCCGGCCGGGTCCGGGTGACGCTGCGCCGCGAGGGCGACCAGGCGCTCCTGGAGGTGGCGGACGACGGCGCCGGCGTGCCGGCCGGCGACCGGGAGCGGATCTTCGAACGCTTCGTGCGGCTCGACGACGCCCGCAGCCGGGACGACGGCGGCGCCGGCCTCGGCCTGGCCATCGCCCGCGACGTGGCCACCCGCCACGGCGGCACCCTGACCGTCACCGACGCCCCGAAGGGCGGCGCGCTCTTCACCCTCCGCATACCGCTACGCGGCTCCGGTGCGGCTGCGTAGCTGCGACGACGGCGCCGGCCGCGCCTCGGCCGTGCGCCGGCCGGCTTCGTCGGTGCGCCGCGCCTCGCGGCTTCGCCGCGTGGGCGCCTGCCGGCGCGGTCGCCGGTCGCGTCGTTGCGCGCCCGCGCCTCGCGGCCAGGTCCGCGCCGGTTCCGGCGGCTCGTGGGTGCGGGCCGCAGGCCCGCGTTAGCCGCTCGGGCCGTCGCGCAGCGACCCCGCGCTAGCGACCCCGCTCCTGGTGCAGGTGTTCGGCCACCGGGCCGAGCGCCCGCAGCAGTGCGGCCAGGTCGTCGCCGGAGAGCAGGTCGAGGAAGTGCCGGCGGACTGACTCCACGTGGTGCGGGGCCACGTCGCGCATCGTCTCCCAGCCCTCCTCGGTGAGGACGGCGAAGAGGCCGCGCTTGTCCTCGTCGCAGTGCTCGCGCCGGACCAGGCCGGCCCGCTCCATCCGTGTGATCTGGTGCGAGAGGCGGCTCTTGGACTGGAGCGTGGCGGCCGCCAGGTCGCTCATCCGCATCCGGCGCTCGTCCGACTCCGAGAGGTTCACCAGGATCTCGTAGTCGTTCATGGTCAGCCCGAACGGCTGGAGATCGCGCTCCAGCCGGTGCGTCAGCAGCTTGGTCACGTCCAGGTGGGTGCGCCAGGCGCGCTGTTCCGCCTCGCTCAGCCAGCGGGTCTCGGCGGAAGCGGGGGCGGTCTCGGTGTCCATGTAACCGACTCTAACCAACGCCCCACCCCACCCCCGAGGGGTCGCGGTCGCCCCTGAGACAATGGCCGGTATGGACCTCAAGACCGCTAGCTCCCTGCGTCGGCTCCGGCTGGTGTCCGCCCCCGAGGCGGTCTCCTTCCTTGTGCTGCTGGTGGGCTCCGTGCTGCGCCGCACGACGGACATCGACATCGTCCCCGTCATGGGCATGATCCACGGCCTGCTCTTCGTCGGCTATGTGCTGTTCTGGCTGGACGCCTGGAACCGCACCAAGTGGCCGCTGAAGACCGCCGCCTGGTACTTCCTGATGTCCGTCCTGCCCACCGGCGGCTTCTTCGCCGAGCGCCGGCTGCGCCGGGCCCAGGACGACGCCGTGATCGCCGCCCGAGCCCGCCGCGAGGGCGTCGTCAACGCCTGACCCGAACGCCTGACCCACACGCCCGCACCAGAGCGGGTGGCCGAGCCCGCGGTCGCCCGCGGCCCGCCGCCCTCTACCACGGGTCCGGGACCCCCGGGGCGAACTCCCGGCGGTACCCCGGCAACGTCCCGGTGGCCCGACGACGGCACCTAACCAGCGGGTAGGGTCGCTGGCGTGTCGAAACCGCTCAGTCTTCCCTTCGACCCGATCGCCCGCGCCGACGAACTGTGGCGGCAGCGCTGGGGGGCCGTGCCGGCGATGTCCGCGATCACCTCGATCATGCGGGCCCACCAGATCCTGCTCGCCGAGGTGGACGCCGTGGTCAAGCCGTACGGGCTGACCTTCGCGCGTTACGAGGCGCTCGTGCTGCTCACCTTCAGCAAAAAGGGTGAACTGCCCATGTCCAAGATCGGCGAGCGGCTGATGGTGCACCCGACCTCCGTCACCAACACCATCGACCGCCTGGTCAGGTCGGGTCTCGTCACCAAGCGGCCCAACCCCAACGACGGCCGCGGCACCCTGGCCTCCATCACCGACGAGGGCCGGGCCGTCTGCGACGCGGCCACCCGCGACCTGATGGCGATGGACTTCGGCCTCGGCGTCTACGACGGCGAGGAGTGCGAGGAGATCTTCGCGCTGCTGCGCCCGCTGCGGGTGGCCGCCCAGGACTTCGCCGACCCCGACGCCCACCCCGACACCGACCCCGACGTTCACCCCGCCCCCGAGGGTGACCCCCGGGAAGATCGCCCCGAATGACCCGTTAGGCTCGGGGCCATGAAGCGGAGTGTGCTCACCCGGTACCGGACCATGGCGTATGTCACCGCGGTGATGCTGCTGGTCCTGTCCACCTGCATGGTCTTCAAGTACGGCTTCGACACCGGGGAGGACGTCACCCTGGTGGTGTCCCAGGTGCACGGGCTGCTGTACATCGTCTACCTGGTCTTCGCCTTCGACCTCGGGCAGAAGGCGCGCTGGCCGTTCGGCAAGCTGCTGTGGGTCCTGCTCTCCGGCACGATCCCGTTCGCCGCGTTCTTCGTCGAGCGGCGGATCTCGGCCGAGACGGAGCAGCTGCTCGCGGCCGAGGAGGCCGAGCAGGCGGAGCCCGTCCAGGCCTGACCGGTCCAGAAGGCGCCAGACGGCCCCCACCGACCCCCGGCATCCCCCGGGGGTCGACTGTTCGACATGTGGTTGGACGTCCAAGTAAATTGGTCGCATGGACGCTGACGCCATCGCGGCGGGTCGCTCACGCTGGCAGGCCCGCTTTGAGGCGTCCCGGATCCGGGACGCCGACTTCACCACGCTCTCCGGTGACCCCGTGGAGCCCGTCTACGGTCCTCGGCCTGGCGACACCTACCAGGGCTTCGAGCGCATCGGCTGGCCCGGCGAGTTCCCCTTCACGCGCGGCCTGTACGCCTCCGGCTACCGGGGCCGCGCCTGGACCATCCGCCAGTTCGCCGGCTTCGGCAACGCGGCGCAGACGAACGAGCGCTACCGCACCATCCTGGCCAACGGCGGCGGCGGGCTCTCCGTCGCCTTCGACATGCCCACCCTGATGGGGCGGGACTCGGACGACCCCCGCTCGCTCGGCGAGGTCGGCCACTGCGGCGTGGCCATCGACTCGGCCGCCGACATGGACATACTCTTCGGCGGCATCCCGCTGGGCGAGGTCACCACCTCCATGACGATCAGCGGCCCGGCCGTCCCCCTCTTCTGCATGTACCTGGTCGCCGCCGAGCGCCAGGGCGTGGACCCGTCGGTGCTCAACGGCACCCTGCAGACCGACATCTTCAAGGAGTACATCGCCCAGAAGGAGTGGCTCTTCGAGCCCGAGCCCCACCTGCGGCTCATCGGCGACCTCATGGAGTACTGCGTCCAGCACATTCCGGCCTACAAGCCGCTGTCCGTCTCCGGCTACCACATCCGGGAGGCCGGATCCACGGCCGCCCAGGAGCTCGCCTTCACCCTCGCCGACGGCTTCGGCTACGTCGAGCTCGGCCTCTCCCGGGGCCTGGACGTCAACACCTTCGCGCCCGGGCTCTCGTTCTTCTTCGACGCGCACCTCGACTTCTTCGAGGAGATCGCCAAGTTCCGCGCGGCACGCCGGATCTGGGCCCGCTGGATGCGCGACGTCTACGGCGCCACCAGCGAGCGCGCCCAGTGGCTGCGCTTCCACACCCAGACCGCGGGCGTCTCGCTCACCGCGCAGCAGCCCTACAACAACGTGGTGCGCACCGCCGTCGAGGCCCTCTCCGCCATCCTCGGCGGCACCAACTCGCTGCACACCAACGCGCTCGACGAGACCCTGGCCCTCCCCAGCGAGCAGGCCGCCGAGATCGCGCTGCGCACCCAGCAGGTGCTGATGGAGGAGACCGGCGTCGCCAACGTCGCCGACCCGCTGGGCGGCTCCTGGTACGTCGAGCAGCTGACCGACCGGATCGAGGCCGACGCCGAGAAGATCTTCGAGCGGATCAAGGAGCTCGGCGCCCGCGCCGTGCCCGACGGACAGCACCCGATCGGGCCCGTCACCTCGGGGCTGCTCCGCGGCATCGAGGAGGGCTGGTTCACCGGCCTCACCGCCGAGGCCGCCTTCCGCTACCAGCAGGCGTTGGAGAAGGGCGAGAAGAAGGTCGTCGGCGTCAACTGCCACACCGGCTCGGTCACCGGCGACCTGGAGATCCTGCGGGTCAGCCACGAGGTGGAGCGCGAACAGGTCCGCGTCCTCGCCGAACGCCGCGCCGGTCGCGACGACGCCGCCGTGCGCGCCGGCCTCGCGGCGTTGGTGGACGCGGCCAGGAGCGACCGCAACATGATCGAGCCCATGCTGGCCGCCGTCCGCGCGGAGGCCACCCTGGGCGAGATCTGCGACGCGCTGCGCGCGGAGTGGGGCGTCTACGTGGAGCCGGCCGGCTTCTGACGGTTTCCGACGCGGTATCCGACGCGGTTTCCGCGTCGAACCCGCGCGCGAGTCATTGCGCGCGGGTTTCCGTGGCCCCATATTGGGAGCGCTCCCAAGCCGCCTCCCGATGAAGGGAACCCCCATGGCAAGCAGGAGACAGTTACTCGCCGGCGCGTTCGCCCTGGCCGCCGCCCCCACCGCGATCGGCGCCACCACCGCCCACGCCGCCGCCCGGCCAGGGGCCGCCGCCGGAGTCCGGGTCATGCCCCTCGGCGACTCGATCACCGACGGCTTCAACGTGCCGGGCGGCTACCGCATCGGCCTGTGGGACAGGCTGGTGGCCGCCGGCACCACCGTCGACTTCGTGGGCTCGATGTCCAACGGCCCCAGCAGCCTCGGCGACCGCGACCACGAGGGCCACTCCGGCTGGACGATCGCGGGGATCGACGCCAACGTCTCCCGTTGGCTCAGCACCTACGCGCCGCAGACGATCCTGCTGCACATCGGCACCAACGACATCTACGGCTCGGACCCGGGCGGGGCGCCCAACCGGCTCGCCACCCTCGTCAACCGCATCACCACCCAACTCCCGCAGTCCTGGCTCTTCCTGGCCACCATCACCCCCCTCCCCGCCTGGGACCAGACCGTCCGGTCCTTCAACGCGACCATCCCCGGCATCGTCCAGAACCAGGTCAACGCCGGCCGCCGGGTACGTCTCGTCGACATGTACGCCGCGTTGACCAACGCCGACATCGCCGACGGCGTCCACCCCAACGCCACCGGCTACAACAAGATGGCCGCCGCCTGGTACACCGCCCTCCGCGCCGTCCCCGGCAGCACCGGCACGGCCGCGACGGCGCGCACGGCGTAACGCCAGCGGGTCACCAGGGGTGGCGCCCCGACGCGATGCCCGCGGCCGGTACGGGTGCGGAGTGCGACGTTCGGCCCGCGAAACCGCCAGGAAAACGGACCCTACGTCGCACTGTCGGGCACAGCTCGGCCGGACCCGGGTCGAGAGCCACTGTTTCTCCAGCACGTATGGCCGGAGTTGCCCGAGTGATGCCCGAGGAGAGGCCGCCCGGAAGACCGTCGGGTGGCCTCTCCTCGGGGTCGCCGGCGAGAGCTCCGGGGCGAGCGGCGGGCCGTCATCCGTGCCGGCGACGCCACCGCCGTGGCGGGTGCGTGTCGGATCGGTTCCGGAAGGGGGGAGACTGGTGCCATGCAGCCACGCAACATGTCCATGAGCGGAGCCGTCGACCTCTCCGCGGTGAAGGCGGCCGCTGAGGCCAAGCAGAAGGCCGAGCAGGCCCGGGCCCAGCGGGCGGCCCAACCGGCCGGGCAGCAGGCGGCTGCCGCCGTACAACTGGTCGTCGACGTCGACGAGGCCGGGTTCGAGCAGGAGGTGCTGCAGCGCAGCGCCGAGGTGCCGGTCGTCATCGACTTCTGGGCCGAGTGGTGCCAGCCGTGCAAGCAGCTCAGCCCGATCCTGGAGCGGCTGGCCGAGGAGTACGCCGGCCGCTTCGTGCTCGCCAAGATCGACGTCGACCAGAACCAGATGCTGTTCCAGCAGTTCGGGGTCCAGGGGATCCCCGCGGTGTTCGCGGTGATCGCCGGGCAGGCGCTGCCGCTCTTCCAGGGCGCGGCGCCCGAGCCCCAGGTGCGCCAGGTGCTCGACCAGCTGATCGAGGCCGCCGAGCAGCGGTTCGGGATCGTCGGGACGCCCGTCGACCCGGAGCAGGCGGCCGCCGCGCGCCAGCAGGCCGCGGCGCAGCCGCAGCCGCCGGCCAACCCGACGCTGGCCGCGGCGCACGCCGCGCTCGACGCCGGGGATCTGGGCGGCGCGATCCAGGCCTACGAGAACGTGCTCGCCGACGAGCCGGCCAATCTGGAGGCCAAACTGGGCCTCGGCCAGGCGCGGTTGCTCAAGCGGGTGCAGGGCGCGGACGCGGCGAAGGTGCGCAAGGCCGCGGCCGACAACCCGAGCGATGTCGCCGCCCAGCTCGCGGTCGCCGACCTGGACCTGGTCGGCGGTCATGTGGAGGACGCCTTCAGCCGGTTGATCTCGACGGTGCAGCGCACGGCGGGGGACGACCGGGACACGGCGCGGGTGCGACTGCTCGAACTGTTCGAGGTGGTGGGCCCCGACGACCCCCGGGTCGTGGCCGCGCGCGGGGCGCTCTCCCGCGTGCTCTTCTGAGTGGTTCGCCTCTTCTACACTCCATGGCGGCCGCTCTTTACCAAAACTTGGTAATCGCGGCCGCCATCACAAACGGTCACAAGGGCAGGGGGTTACCGGGGAGTTGTGCCCGGTTGGTGGGCGGCTGCGGCTTTCGGTGGGCCGCGCCTCCACATCTGCCGGCACATGATCACCACGTATTTGCCACATCGTTATTACCCGCAAGTAACGAACCCCTTGTGCCGTGACGTGAGATGCACCACGATCGGCCAAACCGATGGAGCCACGCATCGGTCTACGGAGCAGGGGGGTTCCCGCCGATCCGCAGGGGTTGGAGGGACCTGTTTCGCTGTCAGCCGCGTCCAACCGGCGGTCAGTGGCTGTCGCCGGGGTGCAAGCCCGGGGATACGTACTTCTCCTCTCCAGGGCCCCGGACGGCTTGGCAGACCACGGGCTTTGCGGAGTCCGTGGAGTTGTTCGTCCGAGAAGGAGGAAAGTCATGGAGTCACAGGCTCGCGGCGGCACGAGATGGAGGCGGTTCGGCCTCGTCATGGTGCCGAGCGTGGCCGCAACCGCTGCCATAGGTATCGCTCTCGCGCAAGGGGCGCTGGCCGCGTCATTCGCGGTGTCAGGTCAGCAGTTCAAGGTGAGCGTCGACCAACTCGACGGCGAGGGGTTCGTCCAGTACGGCACGTTCGTCACGCCTGCGGGCGGTTCACGCACACCCGTGGCCGTCTCGGGGTTCGATCACGCCACCATCACCAATCTCTGCCAGTCGGTGGTCATTCCGGTTCCGGTCTTCGGTGATGTCACGGTTCGGATCGGCGCCGGCTCCGACCCGAACAACCCGGTGGACGCGGACAACCTGTTCATCGACCTGGCTCAGCTGAACGCCGGTGACGCCACCTTCACCAACATCGACATCGGCGTCAGCGTGGACTCCGTCGGGACCAACCCCGACGGAGACCTCGGCGGGGTGCTGCCCGGCTCGTTCGCGCAGCGGTCCGACGGCGCGGTGTTGAACGACGTCGAGCAGGTTGCCTGGGCCACTTCCGCAGGCTCGTTCAGGCTGACCGACATGAGCCTGGGCCTGTCCAGGGGCACGAGCCAGGAGTGCTTCTGACGGCCTGATCCACGCCTGGGGCAGGGAGCGGAGACGCGCCTCTCTGCCCCAGGGCGCACCGCCGTATCGTGCATCCCGCCACCGAAACGCGCCACCAGGGGAGTACGTGCCGTGAGCACCAAGATCGAGGAATTGCCCAGAACCTCACTGTTCGCCCGGGGGCGTGTCGCGTTCCGGCACTTCCGGTGGCGGCGCCCGTTCTGGGCCGGGCTCTTCGTCCTCATAGGAGGACTGCCCATCGCCTACTTCCCGTATGCCCATCTGACGTTCGGTCAGCTCACCATCCGCATGGCCACCACGGCCGGCGCCGGCTCGCTGGTGATCGGTGTGCTGCTGGTCGTGCTGGGTCTGACCATATGGTTCCAACCGCATGTGCGGATATTCGCGGGCGTCGCCGCGATCCTGCTGGCACTGGTCTCCCTGGTGGTCTCCAACTTCGGTGGCTTCCTGGTGGGTTTCCTCTGCGGCATGGTCGGCGGGGCCATGAGCATCGCCTGGATGCCGGGCGATGCGCGGCCGGCCGCGGCTCGGGACGCCGCGGCGGCGGACCGGGAGCCGCCGGCCCATGTCCGGGGGACGGGCAGCGCGCTGGAGGCCTTCGAGGGAACCGCACCGGAGCGGGGGAAAGTTCCGGGGAAGGGGAACGAAGGTGCCGAGTGAAGAAATAGCCGCCTCGGACGACGAGGGGTCACGGCATGCCGCGCCGCGCAGACCCCTGCTGCGACGCCTCCACATGCCTGTGGGGAAGGCGATCGCCCTGGCGGCCATGCCGTCCGCCGCGTTGATGGGGATGGGCTTCAGCTCCCCCCTGGCTGCCAGAGCCGACCAGCAGCCGGAGAACCCGTTCCAGGACGCCCCCTGTGTCGAGATGCCGGACGAGGCGCCGACGGAGGAGGCGGGGGAGGCGGAGGACCCGGAGGAGACCGAGGAGCCGGCCGAGGAGCCGGCCGAGGAGCCGGACGCGCCGGAGGAGACCGAGGAGCCGGCCGAGGAGGAGACGGAGGAACCGGAGCCGCCCGCGGAGGAGCCGGCGGAGGAGCCCGAGCCCGAGCCGACGGAGGACGCCGCGGCCGACCAGCAGGCGCCGGCGGAGGAACCGGCTGAGGAGCCGGTGGCCGAGGGCGAGTCCGCCGAGGAGGAGCAGCCGGCGGAAGAGGAGGGGGCCGACCCCTGGGATCCGCTGGGACTCGGCGACAGCCTGGAGGAGTTGGGCGAGTCCATCGACGACTTCTTCAACCCCGGCCGCGACGAGCAGCCCGAGGAGCCGGTGACGCCCGAGGAGCCCGAGGAGTCGGAGGAGCCGGAGGAGCCGCAGGAACCGACGCAGCCCGAGGAGCCGGACGCGCCGGAGGAGACCGAGGAGCCGGAGGACGTCGCGCCGCCCGCCGAGGCGGACGAGACGCAGGCGCCGAGCGCCGAGGAGACGCCGGAGGCCGAGGAAGAGACCGAGCCCGCCGAGGAAGAGGAAGACGCCGAGAGCGAGGACGAGGAGAGCGAGGAGGCCGTCGAGGTCGAGACGGTCGACCCGTTCGCGCCCGACGCGCAGGGGCGGCTGCCGTTCCCCTGTCCCGAGGAGCTCCGCGTGCCCGGCACCGACGAGCAGACTCCGCTGATTCTGCCGGCCCAGCCCTGGTACCTGGACGCCTCCTACCTGACGCTGCGCGGCCTCGACTACCACGGCGTGGTCAACGTGACCACCGCCGACGGCACCGTCAAGCAGGTGCTGAAGTTCACCGCCGAGCTGATCGACATCGGCGACCTGCACCAGATCGTGGACGCCCCGGGCGGCGTGCGCTACCACGTCGGGACCGACCCGGGCTCCAACTCGACCTTCAGGGACGGCACGGTGACGATGTACACCGAGCGTCTGGAGGGCAATCTCTTCGGCATCATCCCGGTGGTCTTCGACCCCGAGCACCAGCCGCCGCTCGACCTGCCGATCGCCTACTTCACCGACGTCTTCATCACCCAGGCCGGCCAGTTCGGCGGCACCCTCACGATGCGGGGCATGAGGAGCTACACCACCAACGACGGGCCCACGGTGGTTGGTTGAACGGTGGGTTGATCCGGATTGCGTGACGCGGGGCGGCCGAAGGCCGCCCCGCACGCGTTACCGGGGAGAACCCGGAAGGGCGTCAGACGCCCTGCTGGCCGCCGATGTGGTGGACGCGGATCATGTTGGTGGTGCCGGGGACGCCGGGAGGCGAGCCGGCGGTGATGATCATCGTGTCGCCGGGCTGGTAGCGGTTGAGGCGGGACAGCTCGGTGTCGCAGAGCTCCACCATCTCGTCCGTGTGGTTGACGTGCGGCACCACGGTCGTCTCGACGCCCCAGCTCAGGGTGAGCTGGTTGCGGGTGGCCGGCTCGGAGGTGAAGGCCAGGATCGGCTGGGGGGCGCGGTAGCGCGAGAGGCGGCGGGCGGTGTCGCCGGACTTGGTGAAGGCGACCAGCCCCTTGGCGTCCAGGAAGTCCGCGATCTCGGTGGCCGCGCGGGCCACCGAACCGCCCTGGGTGCGGGGCTTCTTGCCGGGCACCAGCGGCTGGAGGCCGCGGGAGAGCAGCTCGGTCTCGGCGGCGACCACGATCTTGGACATGGTCTTGACCGTCTCGATCGGGTAGCGGCCGACCGAGGACTCCGCCGACAGCATCACCGCGTCCGCGCCGTCCAGGATGGCGTTGGCGACGTCGGAGGCCTCGGCGCGGGTGGGGCGGGAGTTGGTGATCATCGACTCCATCATCTGGGTCGCCACGATCACCGGCTTGGCGTTGCGGCGACACATCTCGATCAGCCGCTTCTGCACCATCGGGACCTTCTCCAGCGGGTACTCCACCGCCAGGTCGCCGCGGGCCACCATCACGCCGTCGAAGGCCAGGACGACCTCCTCCATGTTGTCGACCGCCTGCGGCTTCTCGACCTTGGCGATCACCGGGACCCGGCGGCCCACCCGGTCCATCACGCGGTGCACGTCCCGCACGTCCTCCGCGTTGCGGACGAAGGACAGCGCCACCATGTCGGCGCCCATCCGGAGCGCGAACTCCAGGTCCTCGACGTCCTTGTCGGAGAGCGCCGGCACGTTGACCGCGACGCCGGGCAGGTTGATCCCCTTGTGGTCGGAGATCACGCCGCCCTCGATCACGATGGTCCGCACCCGGGGGCCGTCCACCTCGGTGACCTGGAGCGAGACGTTGCCGTCGTTGATGAGGATCGTCTCGCCCTTGGCGACGTCACCCGGCAGCCCCTTGTAGGTGGTGCCGCAGATGGACCGGTCGCCCGGCACGTCCTCGGTGGTGATGGTGAACTCGTCGCCCCGCTGCAGCTCGACCGGCCCGTTGGCGAAGGTCTCGAGGCGGATCTTGGGGCCCTGGAGGTCCGCCAGCACGCCGATCGCGACGCCGGTCTCCTCGCTCGCCTTGCGGACCCGGTGGTACCGCTCCTCGTGCTCCTCGTGCGAGCCGTGGCTGAAGTTGAAGCGGGCCACGTTCATACCTGCGTCGATCAGCGCCTTCAGCTTCTCGAAGGAGTCGACGGCTGGGCCCAGGGTGCAGACGATTTTGGAACGGCGCATGCTGGCGATCCTACTCGTTTTGTTCCGTGCCGGAATAATGTGGTGTCTGGCCGGTGCCGACCAGGGCGAAAGCCTGGGTGGCGATCTCCAGTTCCTCGTCCGTGGGCACCACGGCGACCGCGACCCGAGCGTACTCCGGGGAGATGACCCTCGGCCCCCCGGCTCGCGCCGAGTTCAACCGCTCGTCGACCTCGATTCCGAGTCCCGAAAGCCCCGCGACGGCCGCCGCCCGCACCTCTGCCGAGTTCTCGCCCACGCCCGCCGTAAACGCGACGGCGTCCACCCGGCCGAGGACCGCGGTGTACGCGCCCAGGTACTTCCGCAGTCGGTGGGCGTAGATGTCGAACGCCAGCCGCGCCGCCGGGTCGTCGGCCGCCATCCGGCGCGAGATCTCCCGCATGTCGTTGTCCCCGCACAGGCCGAGCAGCCCGGACCGCTTGTTGAGCAGCGCGTCGATCTCGTCCACCGGCATGCCGGCCACCCGCGCCAGGTGGAAGACGACCGCGGGGTCGACGTCGCCGGAACGGGTGCCCATCACCAGGCCCTCCAGCGGGGTCAGGCCCATCGAGGTGTCGACGCAGCGGCCGCCGGCGACCGCCGAGGCCGAGGCGCCGTTGCCCAGGTGCAGCACGATCACGTTCACCTCGGACGGGTCCCGGCCGAGCAACGCGGCGGTGCGGCGCGCGACATAGGCGTGCGAGGTGCCGTGGAAGCCGTAGCGGCGGATCCGGTGCCGGTCGGCGGTCGCCACGTCGATGGCGTAACGGGCCGCGTGCTCCGGCATGGTGGTGTGGAAGGCGGTGTCGAACACGGCCACCTGCGGGACGGCCGGGTTGAGCGAGCGCGCGGTGCGGATGCCCGCCAGGTTGGCCGGGTTGTGCAGCGGGGCCAGCGGCACGAGGCGCTCGATCTCCGCGAGCACCGCGTCGTCGACCACCGTCGGCGCGGTGAACGACTGGCCGCCGTGCACCACCCGGTGGCCGATCGCCGCGAGTTCCGGGGAGTCGACGCCGTGCCCGTCGGCCGCCAGCTCCTCGGCCGCGAGCCGCAGCGCCGCGCCGTGGTCGGGCACCGGCAGTTCGCGCTCGCGGCGGGCGCCGCCGGCCGGGGTGTGCGCGAGCCGGCCCGCGCGCTCGCCGATCCGCTCGACGAGGCCGACGGCGAGCCGCGACTCGTCGCGCATGTCGAGCAGCTGGTACTTCACCGAGGAGGAGCCGGAGTTGAGCACCAGCACCCGGGTCGGCCCTGTCATGCCGCGGACTCCCTGTCGGTTCGGTCGTTTCGCGCCTGCTGGGCCTGGATGGCGGTGATCGCCACCGTGTTGACGATGTCCTGCACCAGCGCGCCGCGTGACAGGTCGTTGACCGGCTTGCGCAGCCCCTGGAGCACCGGGCCCACGGCCACCGCGCCCGCCGAACGCTGCACCGCCTTGTACGTGTTGTTGCCGGTGTTGAGGTCGGGGAAGACCAGCACCGTCGCCTTGCCGGCCACCGGCGAGCCCGGCAGCTTGGCCGCGGCCACCGTGGGCTCGACGGCCGCGTCGTACTGGATCGGCCCCTCCACCATGAGGTCGGGCCGCAGCCGCCGGACGAGCTCGGTGGCCTCCCGGACCTTGTCGACTCCCGAGCCCGAGCCGGAGGTGCCGGTCGAGTACGACAGCATCGCGATCCTCGGCTCGACCCCGAAGCCGGCCGCCGTGCCGGCCGACTGGATGGCTATGTCGGCCAACTGGGCCGCGTCCGGGTCCGGGTTGACCGCGCAGTCGCCGTAGACCAGCACCCGGTCGGCCAGGCACATGAAGAACACCGAGGAGACGATCGACGCGCCGGGACTGGTCTTGATCACCTCGAACGCCGGGCGGATGGTCGCCGCCGTCGAGTGCGCGGCGCCCGACACCATGCCGTCGGCCAGGCCCTCCTCGACCATCAGGGTGCCGAAGTACGACACGTCGGCCACCACGTCGTACGCCAGCTCGTAGCCGACGCCGCGGTGCGCGCGCAGCGCGGCGTAGCGCTCGGCGAACCGCTCGCGCAGCGGGGAGGTCTCGGGGTCGACGACGCGGGCGCTCGGCACCGGGTCCGCGGGGTCCAGCGCCTCGTCCGGGTCGAGCAGCCGCAGGTCGAGGCCGAGGTCGGCGACCGCCTTGCGCACCGCGGCCTGCGGGCCCAGCAGCGTCAGGTCGCACACGTTGCGGCGCAGCAGCACCTCGGCCGCGCGCAGCACCCGCTCCTCGGTGCCCTCGGGCAGCACCACGTGGCGGCGGTCGGCGCGGGAGCGCTCGATCAGCTCGTGCTCGAACATCATCGGCGTGACCCGGTCGCCCCTGGCCACCGCGAGGCGGCTGGTGAGGGCGGCCGTGTCCACCCGCGACTCGAACAGGCCGAGCGCGATCTCCGCCTTGCGCGGGGTGGCCGCCGTCAGCTTCCCCTCGAGACCGGAGAGCGCGGTCGCCGTGGAGAACGAGTCGCCCGGCACCGACAGCACCGGGATGCCGGGGGCGAGACGCTCGGCCAGCGCCATGGTGCGCGCGCCGGGGCGCTCGCCCAGGGTGAGCAGAAGCCCCGCGATCCGGGGCGCCCCGGTCGAGTGCGCGGCCAGCGCGCCGACCACCAGGTCCTCGCGGTCCCCGGGGGTGAGTACCAGGCAGCCCTCGGTGAGCGCGGCCAGGAACGTCGGCAGCATCGCCCCGCCGAAGACGAAGCCGCGCACGTCCCTGGCCATCCCGGTCGGGTCGCCGCGCAGCGGCTCGGCGCCGAGCGCGGCCGCCACCTGGGCCACGGTGGGCGCCGAGAGCGCCGGGTCCTCGGGCAGCACATAGACGGGGACCGGCAGCTGTCCCGTGCCGAGATCGCGGACGGCGCGCACCGCCTCGTCGTCCCGCACCCGGTTGGCGATCATGGCGAGTACGTCGCAGCCGAGCGAGGTGAAGGCGTGGTGGGCGTTGCGGACCTCGGCGACGACCGACTCGGCGCTCTGCCCGGTGCCGGCGACCACCGGCAGCACGGGCGCGCCGAACTCGTTGGCCAGGCGGGCGTTGAGCGCGAGCTCGGCGGGGAGCTGGGTGTCGGCGTAGTCGCTGCCCAGGACGAGCACGACCTCGTAGTCGCGGGCGACCTCGTGGAAGCGGTCGACCAGCCGGGTGACCAGCTCGTCCGTGCCGCGCTCGGCCTGGAGCGCGGCGGCCTCCCCGTACGTCAGGCCGCGCGCGTGCTCGGCCGTCTGGGAGAGCCGGTAGCGGCCCTTCAGCAACCCGAACACCGGGTCCGGCGCCTCGTGGTCGAGCGGCCGGAACACCCCGACGCGGTCGACGTGCCGGGTCAGCATCTCCATGATGCCGAGTTCGATCACCTGCCGGCCATCTCCCCGACCGATGCCGGTCACGTACACACTGCGGGTCACAGCAGCCGTCCCTGTCGCTTTGTATGGTCCCCCTCTGGCGCCGTCGCGGGGGGTGCGGGCAGCATGCCCGCGTGGGCCTTCATCCCGACCGTACCCGGGGGTGGTGAGGGGGCGCGCGCCGGGTAGGCGAGCACGGTAGGGAGGAGTTCCGGGCCCGTGAAAGAATTCCAATCGTCCGTGTCGCGCCCGAGTCGTCCCGATGCCATCGGGCCACGCACCAACGTCGAACCGAGCAGGAGAGCGCACCATCATGCGTATCGGAGTACTGACCGCGGGCGGTGACTGCCCCGGCCTCAACGCCGTGATCAGGTCGGTCGTGCATCGTGCAGTGGTGGACCGGGGGGACTCGGTGATCGGCTTCGAGGACGGGTTCAAGGGGCTGCTCGAGGGGCGCTACCGCGAGCTCGACATCGACTCGGTCAGCGGCATCCTGGCCCGCGGCGGCACCATCCTCGGCTCCAGCCGGCTGGAGCGCGCCCGGCTGCGCGAGGCGTGCGACAACGCGGAGGCGTTCCGCCGCAAGCTCAGCCTCGACGCGCTGATCCCGATCGGCGGCGAGGGCACGCTGACGGCCGCCCGGATGCTGGCGGACGCCGGGATCCCGGTGGTGGGCGTCCCCAAGACCATCGACAACGACATCTCGGCCACCGACCGCACCTTCGGCTTCGACACGGCGGTCGGCGTGGCCACCGAGGCCATCGACCGGCTGAAGACCACCGCCGAGTCCCACCAGCGGGTGATGGTGGTCGAGGTCATGGGCCGGCACGCGGGCTGGATCGCGCTGGAGGCCGGCATGGCCGGCGGCGCGCACGGCATCTGCATCCCGGAGCGGCCCTTCCAGGTCGACGACCTGTGCAAGATGGTCGAGGACCGGTTCGCGCGCGGCAAGAAGTTCGCGGTCATCTGCGTCGCCGAGGGCGCGCGCCCGGCCGAGGGCTCCATGCCGTACGAGCGCGGCGAGATCGACCCCTACGGCCACGAGCGGTTCGCCGGCATCGGCAACCGGCTGGCCGCCGAGCTGGAGAACCGCCTCGGCACGGAGGCCCGCCCGGTCATCCTCGGCCACGTCCAGCGCGGCGGCACGCCCACCGCGTACGACCGCGTCCTGGCCACCCGCTTCGGCTGGCACGCCGTCGAGGCCGCGCACCGCGGCGAGTTCGGCATGATGACGGCGCTGCGCGGCACCGAGATCGTGATGACCCCGCTGGCCAACGCGACGATGGAGCTCAAGCGGGTCCCGCAGGACCGGATGGACGAGACCGAGGCGGTGTTCTAGCCGAACGGGCTTTGGCCGACGGCGTTCTGGCCGAACCGACCATGGCCGACGCGGTTCTGGCGCCGAACCGGCCGGTCGCCTGCCAGCGCTGGGCGCAGCCGGTGCCCGGTCGGCGGCCCTCCCGGCCGGCGCGTCGGCCTAGCCGGCGGCCCGCCGGACCGGGCCCTGGTGCGCGGGCCGGCGCACGAGCCCGCCCGCAGGGCTGTACGCCCGGCGGCTCGGCCTGCCGGCCAGGCCCCCGCGTCATCGAATGCCCGCAACCTGCCGGTCGTCGGTGCCGGGTGGGTCGTCAGCTCGGTGTGCCACGCCGACGCGGCCGTCGGCGCGACAGCGCGGGCTTGGCGTGCCGACGCCCTGGCGGCCCCGGGCCGGGCCCCGGCGTACGAACTCGTCCGCAGCCGTCCGCCCGCCGCAGGCCGGTCCGGTGCCGCATGGGCCGAAGGCCCACGCGCGCACCGGTGTTGGTCGCCCCGCGCGTCCGCGGGCCGGCGCCTCCGGGAGGCCCCGGCAGGGTGGGGGTGGCCCCACCGGGAAGTCGGCGGTTGGCGCCAGTGAGGTGGCCGGTGCCGGCGGCCTAGCGTCGGCGCCATGCGAAAGAACATCTGGTTAAGGGCGGCCGCCGCGGCCTGCGCCCTCGCCGCACCGGCCACCGCCGCCGCCGCCGCCGAGCCGGCCGGCCAGGTGGCCGGCCTCGCCCGGTACCACGCGCAGGAGCTCGACTGGCACGGGTGCGCGCTCGGCCCCGAGGACGAGGTCGGGCGGGAGCTCGACGCGGCGGGGGCCGACTGCACGGAGCTGACCGTGCCGCTCGACTACGCGGAGCCGGGCGGCAAAACCATCACCATCGCGCTGTCCCGGCTCCCGGCCACCGACCAGGAGCACCGCGTCGGACCGCTGTTCCTCAACAACGGCGGCCCCGGCGGGGCCGGCCTCGACATGCCGCTCACCGTCGGCGCGGCCATGGGGGACGTCGCCGAGCGGTTCGACCTGATCGGGATGGACCCCCGGTTCGTCGGCCGCTCCACGCCGCTGGACTGCGGCTGGGACATCGGCACCGGCATCTACTCGGCGGGCCCCGACCGGGCCTCGTTCGCCGCCTCCGCCGCCCGCGCCCGCGAGCTGGCCGAGCGGTGCCGGCGGGCCGCCGGCGACCTGCTGCCGCACGTCAGCACCCGGAACACCGCCCGCGACATGGACGTGCTGCGCGGCGCGCTGGGCGAGGACCGGATCTCGTACCTCGGCTACTCCTACGGCAGCTACCTCGGCGAGGTCTACGCCGCGCTGTTCCCCGGCCGGACCGACCGGATGGTGCTGGACGGCGTCATCCACCCGGACCGGTACCGGCAGACGCTGCTCCAGGGCGCCGAGGCCGCCAACGAGAGCGCGCTGCGCGGCTGGGCCGACTGGGTCGCCGAGCGCGACGACGCCTACGGCCTCGGTGCCAGCCGGGACGCGGTGCTGGCCGCCGTGGACCGGATCCACCGGGCGGCGGCCGAAGAGCCGCTGCGGATCGGGGAGTTCAGGCTCGACGCGCACCTGTTGCCGATCGTGTTCTTCGGCGGTCTCGGCAGCGACCTCGACGAACGGCGGGCCGCGCTCGCCGAGTCGGCGGCCGTGCTGGCCCGCGCGGCCGCCGGGGAACAGGTCGAGCCCGGGCCCGGTCTCGCCGAGGAGCTCGCCTGGCTGACCACCGGCGCCGGCTCGCGGCAGGCGAGCGCGCAGACGGCCATCATCTGCGGGGACGTCGCCGAACGGCGCGGGCTGAGCGCCTACTGGCGGGACATCCAGGGGAGCCGGGCCGCGTACCCGTTCGCCGGACCGCTGGCGTCCAACGTGAACCCCTGCGAGTACTGGGGCCACCCGGCCGAGGCGCCGACCGCGCTGCCCGACGACGTGCCGGCGCTGCTGGTGGCCGCCACCGGCGACCCGCGCACCGTGTACGAGGGGACCACGGAGGTGCGTGCCGACTGGCCGTCGTCCCGGCTGGTCACCGTGGCCGGCGCCGCCCAGCACGGCCTGTTCGGCGAGTACGGCAACGCCTGCGTGGACGCGCGGGTCAACGCCTACCTGGCCGAAGGGAGGCTGCCGGCGCGCGACCTGACCTGCCGCCCGTAGCGCGTGCCCGCGCCCTGTCAGCCCGCTGTGCGCCGGCTGACAGGGCGCCCCGGCAGCCTGGCGTCGTCAGTGAACGACGAGACGACATGAGAGGAGTCCAGGTGAGCTACGCCTTCCGGGCCGAGGGCCTGGTCAAGCGCTTCGGCGACACCACCGCGCTGAACGGGGTGAACCTGGCGGCCGGGCCGGGAACCGTGCTCGGGGTGCTGGGGCCCAACGGCGCGGGCAAGACGACGGCGGTGCGGATCCTCGCGACGCTGCTGCGGCCCGACGCCGGCCGGGCGGAGGTCGCCGGGTTCGACGTGGTGCGGCAGCCGGACGAGGTGCGCCGCCGGATCGGGCTCACCGGGCAGTACGCCTCGGTGGACGAGGACCTGACCGGCCACGAGAACCTGGTGATGATCGGCAGGCTGCTCGACCTGTCCAGGGCAGAGGCCAGGGCCAGGGCGGCCCAGCTGCTTGACCGGTTCGACCTCACCGAGGCGGCCGGGCGCCGAGCCGGCACCTACTCGGGTGGCATGCGCCGCCGCCTCGACCTGGCCGTCAGCCTGGTGGCCAGGCCCGAGGTGGTGTACCTGGACGAGCCGACCACCGGGCTCGACCCGGGCAAGCGGGACGACGTGTGGACGCTGGTGCGGGAGCAGGTGGCGCGGGGCGCCACGGTGCTGCTGACCACCCAGTACCTGGAGGAGGCCGACGCGCTCGCCGACGAGATCGCCGTGATCGACCGGGGCGCCGTCATCGCGCACGGCACCCCGCACGAGCTGAAGGCCGTGGTCGGCGACCAGACCCTCCAGGTGCGGCCGCTCGACGAGGGGCGGCTGCCCGAGGTGGCCGAGCTGCTCGAACGGGTCGCCGGCCAGCGCCCCGACTCGCCGGGCCGGGGGGTGCTCAGCGTCCCGGTGGTCGGCGACGCGACGCTGCGGCCCCTGGTCGCCGAGCTCGCCGAGCGCGGCATAGTCGTCACCGAGCTGTCGCTGCGGCTGCCCAGCCTGGACGAGGTCTTCCACGCCCTCACAGGCGAGGCCGCGAAGCGGGTGGCGGCATGAGCGGCCCCCGTCTTCTCTCGCACAGCCTGACCCTGGCCCTGCGCAGCCTGCGCAAGATGTTCCGCACCCCCGAGCAGCTGTTCGACGTGACGGTGCAGCCGATCATCTTCGTGGTGATGTTCCTCTACCTGCTCGGCGGTGCCGTCTCGGGGTCGACCGGCGAGTACCTGTCGTTCCTGCTGCCCGCGATCATGGTGCAGACGGTGGTCTTCGCCTCAGTGCCCACCGGGATCAACCTCAACACCGACATCAGGAAGGGCGTCTTCGACCGCTTCCGCAGCCTGCCCATCGCGCGCTCGGCGCCCCTGCTGGGCGCGGTGCTCGGCGACATGGTCAGGTTCGTGGTGTGCGTCGTGGTGCTGCTCGGCTTCGGCTACGCGCTGGGCTTCCGGATCGGCACCGACCCGCTGTCCGCGCTCGCCGCCTGCCTGCTGATGATGGTGTTCGCGTTCTCGTTGGTCTGGGCCTCGGTGCTGCTCGGCGTGACCGCCAGGGACCCGGGCAGCGTGCAG
Source organism: Streptomyces millisiae (assembly GCF_031845425.1). NCBI lineage: Bacteria > Bacillati > Actinomycetota > Actinomycetes > Kitasatosporales > Streptomycetaceae > Streptomyces > Streptomyces millisiae. The sequence goes on along the minus strand of NZ_JAVREM010000016.1, from coordinate 38,620 downwards.
GGGATCATGTTCCTGGCGATGTTTCCGCTCACCTTCGGCACCAACATGGTCACGCCCACCGCGACCATGCCCGGCTGGCTCCAGTGGTGGGTCGGGGTCAACCCGGTGACGGACGTGATGGAGGCGGCCCGCGGGCTGCTGACGTCAGGGCCGGTGGCGGGGCCCGTCACCAGCACCCTGCTGTGGTCGGCCGGCCTGTTCGCGGTGTTCTTCCCGCTCGCCGTCCGCGCCTACCAGCGCGGCACCGCGTAGCAGGTCGACGGCGGCGTCGCGGTGCCGGCCCGCGCCCCGCCGCAGCGCGGCGGCACCGGGCCCGGCGCCGAGCGCCGCCTCCAGCCGGGCGGTGAGCGCGGCGGTGTCCCGGCTGCCCAGGTCGGGCATGCCGCGCAGGGCCTGCGCGGCGCCCAGCGCCTCGGCCGCCAGGGCCGGCTCGCCCCGGCCCTCGCAGAGCAGGGCCACGGCGACGCCCACCCTGGCCACCACCGGCATGTCCCAGACGTCGATCGCCTCGTCGAGCGCCTGCCCGAGCAGGGTGCCGGCGGCGCGGGTGTCCCCCTCGGACAGCGCGACCAGCGCCAGCCCGGCCCGCACCAGCGCGTTCAGCTGGGGCTGGACGAAGGTACGGCGCTCGACGTGCCGCATCGCCGTCTCGTAGTGCTCCCTCGCCTCGGCCGGATCGCCCCTGCGGCGCGCCAGATCGCCGAGGGCGAGCCGCACGTGCGCCACCCGGTAGCCGGAGCCGTGCCGGTCGGCCGCCTCGGCCAGCGAGACCAACTCCTCGTGCACCGCGTCGAGTTCGCCCTGCTCGACCCGGACGACGGCCAGCAGGGCGCGCAGCTGGTCCAGGCCGGACTCCGAGCGCAGCTCGCCCATCAGTCCCAGTGCCTCGGTCAACGTGGCGCGGGCCTCGGCGAGTTCACCGCGCTGCCGGCACAGTTCACCGAGCGAGGTCAGCGCCATCCCGAGCCCCCACCGGTCCCCGGCCTCCCGGAACCCGGCCACCGCCGGCCGAAGCTCCGCCAACACCCCGTCGGGATCGCCCGCGTTCTCCAGGATCGCGGCCCGCATCAGGCGCAGCATCGCGCGGGTCCACGGGTCCGGATGGTCGACCGCCGCGGGGAGCCGCGCCCCCTCCGCCGGGGGGTCGGCGAACATCGCCAGGCCCTGTTCGAGCGCCCCGACCAGCGGTAGCGTCCGGGCGTCCACGCCGGGGCGCGCCAGCTCGGCGCGCAGCCGCTCGGCCTCCGGCACCGCCTCGGCCGGGCGGCCGGTCGCCGTGGCGTTGAGCACGAACAGGCCGCTGGCCACGGTGCGCGCCTCCCAGGGCGACGCGCCCGGCACGTCCAGCGCCAGCCGCAGCCAGTGGGTGGCCTCGTCGTGGTGGCCGCGCATCGTCCAGTACAGGCCGAGCGCCGCGACGAGGCGCACGGCGGTGTCCGCGTCCGCCACGGCCACCGCGTGGTGCAGGGCGGCCAGCAGGTTGTCCCGCTCGGCGGTCAGCGTGGCCAGCCAGGTGAGTTGGGCGGGCCCCCGCAGGTGCGGCGCGGCGGTCTCGGCCAGCCGCAGGAAGTACGCCGCGTGCGCGTCCCGCGCCGCGCGGGCAAGACCGGCCGCCGCGAGCCGCTCCCCGCCGTACTCGCGCAGCGTCTCCAACATCCGGAACCTCGGCCCAGAACCGCCGTCGCCTTCCGCGAGTTGGAGCAGCGACTTGTCGGCGAGCGAGGTCAGCGGCTCCAGGGCCTCGCCGGCCGGCAGCCCGGTGACCCCCTCGGCGCTCTCCGATGTGACCCCGCCCGCGAACACCGCGAGCCACTCGGCGAGCCGCCGCTCCTCGTCGGACAGCAGCTCCCAGCTCCACGCCACGACGGCGCGCAGCGTCTGGTGGCGTGGCAGCGCGGTGCGGCTGCCGCCGGTCAGCAGCCGGAACCGGTCGTCGAGGCGGGATGCCAGGTGGTCGGGGTCGAGGGTGCGAAGACGGGCCGCGGCCAGCTCGATGGCCAGCGGCAGCCCGTCGAGCCGGCGGCAGATCTCGCGCACCGCGGCGACGTTGCCGTCGTGCACCGTGAAGCCGGGCCGCACGGCCGCGGCTCGTTCCGCGAGCAGCCGCACGGCGGGGGAGGCCGCGGCCTCGGCGGCCGGCGCCCCCGGCGGCGGCAGCCGCAGCGGCGGCACGGGCGACAGCGCCTCGCCGAGGATGCCGAGCGGCTCCCGGCTGGTGGCCAGCACCCGCAGCCCCGGGCAGTCGCCCAGCAGCCGGTCGGCGATCCCGGCCGCCGCGTCCACCAGGTGCTCGCAGTTGTCGAGGACCAGCAGCGCGGGGGCGCCGGAGAGCGCGTCGACGAGCTGGTCGAGCGCGTCCCGGGGGGCGACGGACGGGGGGCGGGGCTCCAGGATGCCGCGCGCGTGGGCGCCCAGTGCGTCGAGCGCGGCGCGCGGCACGTCCTCCGGATCGCCGACCGAGGCCAACTCGACCAGCCAGACGCCGCCCGGGAAGCCGCCCGCCAGCTCGGCCGCCGCGGTGGTGGCCAGCCGCGTCTTGCCGGCGCCGCCCGGGCCGACCAGCGTCACCAGACGGGCCTCCGCCAGCCGCTCACCGACCAGCCGCAGCTCCTCCTCCCGGCCGACGAAGCTGGAGAGCGGGGCCCGCAGGTTCCCGGCCGGTGGCCGGGGCGCCGGGGCGAGCGCCGGGTCGGCGCGCAGCACCGCCAGGTGCAGCTCGCGCAGCTCAGGACCCGGCTCTGTGCCCAACTCCTCGGCCAGCAGCGACCGGTACTCCGCGTAGCCGGCCAGCGCCTCCGCCTGCCGGCCGGCCGCGTAGCGCGCCCTGATCAGCAGGGCCCGTGGCCGCTCGCGCAGCGGGTGCGCACCGACCAGCGCCTCGAGATCCGCCAGCACGGCCGCCGGCCGGCCGGCGGCCAACTCGGCCTCGGCCAGGTCCTCGACGGCCGTGTCCCGCAGCTCGGCGAGCCGGGCGGCGGCCGCCGCCACGTACGGCGCGTCCCCCGCGTCGGCCAGCGCGGGACCGCGCCACAGCGCCAGTGCCTCGCGCAGCGTCCCGGCCGCCGGGCCCGGCTCGCCACGGCCGAGCGCCCGCCGGCCGGCGCCGGCGAGGCGCTCGAACCTGGTGGCGTCCACGCACTCCGGCTCCGCGGCGAGCCGGTAGCCGCCGGGCTCGGAGACGACGAGCCCCGACTCGGGCAGCGCCCGGCGCAGCCGGGAGACGAGGGACTGCAGCGCGTTGGCCTGGTCGCCCGGCGGGGCGTCGCCCCACAGCGCCTCGGCCAGCGCCTCGCCGCTCACCCGCGCCCCGGCGTCCAGCGCGAGCCTGATCAGCAGCGCCCGCAGCCGCGCGCCGCCGACGCCGACGGGCTCGCCCTGCGCGGAGGTGACCTGAAGCGGCCCGAGGATACCGACCTGCACGGCGGCAAGTCTCTCACCGGCGGCGGAAACCGACTGGACAGGCGGGCGCCCGGCTCCCTACAGTCGGCGACCATGCGCAGCCCCGAGTCCGACAGAGCCTAGCCACCGGCGTCCGGTGGCTGTCCGCGCTCTCCACTCCGCCCCCGTCGTGGGGCGTCGCGCGCCCTGAACCCCTCCGCACGCCGGCGTGACCGTTCGACGTCATCCGCTCTCTGCCACGGCTGTGGGGTCTCGCTGTGCCTTTCGTGCTGTACGTACTCGCCCTGGCGATCTTTGCCCAGGGCACCTCGGAGTTCATGTTGGCCGGCCTGGTGCCGGACATCGCCGCCGACCTCGGGGTGTCGGTCGGCGCCGCCGGGGGGCTGACCTCGGCCTTCGCGGTCGGGATGATCGTGGGCGCGCCGCTGATGGCGGTGCTCGCGATGCGCTGGCCGCGCCGGCTCGCGCTGCTGGCCTTCCTGGTGGCCTTCCTGCTCACGCACGTCGTGGGCGCGGTGACCACCAGCTATCCGGTGCTGCTCGCCAGCCGGGTGGTGGCCGCGCTCGCCAACGCCGGCTTCCTCGCGGTGGCGTTGGCCGCCGCGACCGCCCTGGTGGCGGCCGACGCCAAGGGCCGCGCCACCTCCGTGCTGCTCGGTGGTGTCACCCTGGCCTGCGTCGCCGGGGTGCCGGGCGGCGCGCTGCTCGGTCAACTCTGGGGCTGGCGCTCGGCGTTCTGGGCGGTGGCGCTGGTCTCGGTGCCGGCGGTGGTGGCCGTGGTGCGGTCCGTGCCGGGCGGCGCGGCCGACTCGGCGGGCGCCGGGGGCGCGCGCGGCGAGCTGAGGGCGCTGCGCCGGCCACGTCTGCTGCTGATGCTGGCGCTCGGCGCGCTGGTCAACGGCGCGACGTTCTGCACCTTCACCTATCTCGCGCCGCTGGCCACCGAGGTGGCGGGGCTCGGCGACGGCTGGGTGCCGGCGCTGCTCGCGCTGTTCGGCCTCGGCTCGTTCCTCGGCGTCACGCTGGCCGGCCGGGTGGCCGACCGCCGGCCCACGCCGCTGCTGGTCGGCGGCGGCCTGGCGCTGCTCGCCGGCTGGACGACGCTGGCCCTGGCGGCCGGCACCCCGGCCGTCGTGGTGCCGCTGGCCCTCGTGCAGGGCGCGCTGTCCTTCGCGGTGGGCTCCACGTTGATCGCGCGCGCCCTCTACGAGGCGCCCGAGGCGCCCCGCCTCGGCGGCGGCTTCGCCACCGCGGCGCTCAACGTGGGCGCGGCGCTCGGCCCGTGGGCCGGCGGCCTCACCATCGACGCCGGCCACGGCTACCGCTCCGCTCCCGCGGTCAGCGCGACGCTGCTCGCCCTCGCCCTGGGCCTCACCGCGGCGGCACTCGCCGCGTCGCGGCCACGGCGGTCGACTGGCCGCGGCCCCAGCCCGGCACCGGCGACGACCGGCCGCGACTAGGCCGTGCGGCGCCCGGCCGCGCTCCCGCAGGCAGCCGGCACCGACGGCCCCGGCCGCGGCCCGGTGGCCCTGCCCTTCGGCGCTGCGGCGCTCGCCGCGTCCCGGCGCGCGGCCGGCCGGCTTAACGGCCTTGGTCCACCAGCGCTCAGCGCATGGCCTCGGCGAGCAGCGCCCGGGCCGCCGCGTGGACCGTGGCCGCCGCGTCGGTCTCGCCGACGATGGCGAAGCTGACGATCGCGCCCTCGTGCAGGCTCAGCAGCTGCACCGCGAGGCGGTCGGGGTCGGTGGCCCCGGCCGCCGTGAGCTCGTGGTGGAAGAGGTCGCGCAGCCACTTCTTCTCGGCGACGATCACCTGCCGGCCCGGGTGCTCGGGCTCCGGCAGCTCGGCGAAGGCGTTGATGAAGCTGCAGCCGCGGTCGGAGTCGCCGAGCCACTCGGGGAGCACCTCGAACGGCACGAGCACCCGGCGCGCCGCGTCGCCCTTCGCGGCGTCGAGGCGCTCGGCGATCAGGTCGCGCCAGCGCTGGTCGCGGGTCTCCAGGTAGGCGACCAGCAGGCCGTCCTTGGAGCCGAAGCGGTCGTAGAGGGTGCGCTTGGTGACGCCCGACTCGGCCGCGATGGTGTCGACCCCGACCGCGTGGATCCCGCGGCGGTAGAACAGCTCGGACGCGACGGCCAGGATCCGCCGGGCGCCCGGGGTCAGCTGGTCGGCGCGCGTGGCGCCGCCCGTCGCATGAGACATCGGATTCCCCCTTGACTTCACAGGTCTGTATACCTAGCCTCGACAGTACTACTTCACAGACCAGTGTAGTCGGAGGCAATCATGGAGCGAGTACTGCGACCGCTGGCCAGGTTCGTGCGCGACGTCGGCTACGGCGTCCACGCGGGGAACGCCATCCGCCACGGCCGGCCGCTCGACCCGACCACCCGCGAGGCCACCGGCACCACCGGGGCCGCGCCCACCGCGAGGACCCCCCGGGACCGGCGGCTCCTCGGCAGCTAGTCCACCAGCGAGCGGGGGTCGGTGTTGGCGCCGCACAGCACCACGCAGACCTCCTCGCCAGGCCCCGCCTCCGGCGCCCCGGCCAGGGCCGCGGCCGCCGCGTGTTCGACGGCGAGGCGGTGTTCCCGCCACAGCAGCCGCCTGGCCGCCACGATGGCCGCGTCGGAGACCAGCACCGAGCTGACGTGCGGCATCCCGGCCCAGCGCAGCGCCTCGGCCGAGACCCGGCGGGCCCCGAGCGAGTCGGCGGCCACCGAGTCCACCGGCACGTCCACTGGTTCGCCGGCGGCGAGCGCCGCGTTCAGGCACCGGCAGTTCTCCGGCTCCACGGCCACCACCCGGATCCCGTGCTCGGCGGCCGCGGCCGCCACGCCGGTGAAGAGGCCGCCGCCGCCCACCGCGACCACCACCGTGGTCACCGTTGGCCTGGCCGCCACGATCTCGTCCAGCAGCGTGCCGGCGCCGGCGGCGATCAGCGGGTGGTCGTAGGCGTGTGAGGCCAGCGCCCCGCTCTCGGCGGCGAACTCGGCGCAGGCCGCCGCCGCCTCCGCGTACTCGCGGCCCACCGGACGCACCTCGGCGCCCAACTCCCGCAGCCGGTCCAGCTTGACCGCCGGCGCCGTCTCCGGCACGAAGACGGTCGCCGGGATCCCGCGCTGCGTGGCCGCCCAGGCGCAGGCGAGGCCCGCGTTGCCGCCCGAGGCGATCGTGATGCCGGCCGCCGGCATGGCGCCGCTCTCCAGGGCGGCGGTGGTGAAGTTCAGCGCACCGCGTGCCTTGAAGGTGCCGGTGTGCTGGAGGTGTTCGAGCGCGAACGACCAGCCGTCCGCCACCCGCGCCACCGCCACCGGCCGCACCCGCCCCTCGATCCGCTCGCGCGCGGCCTTCACGTCGTCATAGCTGAACACCGCGCCAGCGTAGCCGGCCCCTAGGAGCGGCCAAGCAGGGTGTCGACATCGATTTCGACCTCGGCGCCGACGGACTCGGGCAGCATGAACGACTCCCCGGGACGGTAGACGGCTCGTCTCCGGTAGCTGCCCTCCAGCGGCTCGGTCAACAGCACGGCCTCACGCTGGGTCCGGTCTCCGATCAGGTAGACGGGTACGCCGGCGCCGGCGTAGGCCAGGGACTTGACCACGGTCTCGTAGGTCGGGTTGGCCGAGGTGATCTCCGCCACCATGCGGAAGGCGGACGCGGGGAGGCAGTTGTAGGTCACCTCGTGCTCTGTGAAGTCCTCGTCGACCACGGAGAGATCGGGCACGACATGGTCGTGTTCCCCGGTGGACAGCCAGAGGCCCAGGCCATGGACGGCGACGGCGCCACCCGTTTCGTGGGGCAGGGCGAGGAGCAGATCCGTGAGGCATCTCGCGTGTGTCGCGTCCGGGAGCGGGTTGACGACGAGAGTGCCGTTGATGATCTCCGCCCGACAGCCCGGCATGTGCTGGTACACGGTCTCTGCGAGATCCAGCATGGTGTGACGCACGCCGGGGACGTCGGGTTCGAACGGCGCGACAGGGGGATCGGGGGTGATCGTCATCTCACCCCTGATCCTAGGAGCGGGCAACGGTCACCAGAATCGATTCTGCCAGGTCAGCGGGGGTGAACGCAGGCTGATCCGGCCGTGAGATAGGTTCACTGGCCATGGATATAGCGATCAGATCGGGTCATGTCGTTCCCGTGGACGGGGATCCCATCGAGGGCGGGACCGTGCTCGTCATCGGCGGGAAGATCGCCGCCGTCAGGCCCGACGCGGAGGTCAGTGTGCCGGAGGGGGTGCCCACGGTCGACGCGGCCGGGAAGTGGGTGCTGCCCGGGTTCGTCGAGGCGCACGGGCACATCGGCGTCCACGAGGAGGCCGAGGGCTGGGCCGGCCAGGACACCAACGAGATGACCGACCCCAACGGCGCCAGGATGCGGGCGCTCGACGCGATCAACCCGGCGGACACCGGGTTCGCGGACGCGCTCGCCGGCGGCGTCACCAGCGCCGTGATCAAGCCGGGCTCGGGCAATCCGATAGGCGGCCAGACGGTGGCCGTGAAGTGCTGGGGGCGCAGCGTCGACGAGATGCTGGTCCGGCAGCCGGTGAGCGTCAAGAGCGCGCTGGGCGAGAACCCCAAGCGGGTCTACGGCGAGAAGAAGCAGCTGCCGTCGACCCGGCAGGGCGTGGCCGCCGTGATCAGGGACGCCTTCACCAGGGCGCAGGACTACCAGGCCAAGCGGGACCACGCCGCCGAGGAGGGGAAGCCGTTCGAGCGCGACCCCAGCCTCGAGGTGCTGGTGAAGGTGCTCGCCGGCGAACTGCCGTGGTGCCAGCACACCCACCGGGCCGACGACATCGCCACCGCGCTGCGGCTGGCGGACGAGTTCGGCTACCGGGTGGTCATCAACCACGCCACCGAGGCGCACCTGATCGCGGACGAGATCGCCCGCCGCGAGGTCCCGGTGATCAGCGGGCCGCTGTTCACCACCCGCAGCAAGGTCGAGCTGCGCCACCGCACCCTGGCCAACCCGGGCATCCTCGCCCGCGCCGGGGTCAAGGTGGCCATCACCACCGACCACCCCGTGGTGCCGATCAACTTCCTGGTGCACCAGGTGACGCTCTCCGTCAAGGAGGGCCTCGACCCGGCCGAGGGCCTGCGCACCATCACCGCCAACCCCGCCGAGATCATGGGGCTCGACGACCGCGTCGGCTCGCTGAAGCCGGGACTCGACGGCGACGTGGTGATCTGGTCCGGCGACCCGCTCGACGTGATGAGTCGGGCCCTGCGGGTCTTCATCGAGGGCCGCGAGGTCTACAGCTACGACGAGGAGAAGCGGGCGGGCCGGGTCGCCGACCCGTACTACCGCGAAGCGGCCTGACCCTCACGAGAGCGATCCCCCTGAACTTGCCGTGGCAGAAATTTTTCCGCCACGGCAAGTTTTGCTACGGTGGTCGGCATGACACCGGATGCCGACGCTCCCCTCGGCCTGCGGGAGCGCAAGAAGCGGGAGACCCGAGTCGCGCTGAGCCGCGCCACCATCCGGCTGTGCGTCGAGCGCGGCTGGGAGAACGTGACGGTGGAGGACATCGCAGCCGTCGCGAACGTCTCGGTCCGCACCTTCCGCAACTACTTCTCCGGCAAAGCCGAGGCCATCGCCGCCAGCCATGTGGAGCGCATGCTGCGGATCGCGGACGAACTGCGCGCCCGACCCGCGACCGAGCCGCTGTGGGACGCGATCACCGGCGTCGTGCTCGCCGAGTTCGGCGGGCCGGCCGAGCCGGCGGGCGCCGAGTCGCCGCAGGCCCGCCGCTGGCGCGACGGAGTCCGGCTGATGCTCGCCGAACCCGCCCTACAGGGCGAGATCGTCAAGGCGAACGCGGCGGCGCAGGGCGCCTTCGCCGAGGCCGTCGCCGAGCGCATCGGCAGCGACCCGGCGCACGACGTCTACCCCAAGCTGGTGGCCGCCGTCGTCGGCGCCGCCAGCTCGGTCGCCGTCGAGCACAGCCTGACGGCCGAGCCGCCGACCGCCGTCGGTCCGGTCCTCGCCGAGATGCTGGAGCGGCTGGCCGTGGGCCTCCGCGCACCGTCGTAGGCGCGTACCGCGCTTTTGTTCCCCGGGCGGTTCACCCTGCCGTTTTTGAATCGGGCATATCCCCCAGAGGGGTGCGTAACGCGTGATCGCCGATGTCGTCATAGCCGGCGGTGGCCCCAACGGGCTGATGCTCGCCTGCGAACTCAGCCTGGCCGGCATCCACCCCGTGGTGCTCGAACGCCTGCCGGAGCCCAGCGCGGAACCGAAGGCCAACGGCCTGCTCGGACAGGTGGTGCGGCTCGTCGACCACCGAGGGCTGCACGAGCGGCTCGGCGGCGGCCCGAACCCGCCCCAACCCAACACCGGTTACTTCATGTTCGCCGCGATGGGCCTCAACCTGGGCCTGCTGCCCGCCAGCCCGATCTACGGGCTGCCCGTGCCGCAGCGGGAGATCGTGCGGGTACTCGAAGCACGCGCCGCCGAACTCGGCGTCGAGATCCGGCGCGGACACCAACTCGTCGGCCTGGCCCAGGGCGAGGACGACGTCACCGCCGACGTGGCGGGGCCGGACGGTGAGTACCGGCTGCGGGCCCGCTACCTCGTCGGCGCCGACGGCGCGCACAGCGTCACCCGCAAGCTGTCAGGGATCGGCTTCCCCGGCGTCAGCTACGACCGCAGGACCAACCGCACGGCTCACGCCACGGTCCCGGCGGAGTGGGTGGACCCCGCCACGGGCGCCCTGACCGTGCCGGGCCACGGCACCATCCGGCCCTTCCTGCCGCTGCGCACCGAGCACGGCGGCTTCGCCTACGCGCCGTTCCCCGGGCACCCGCCGCTGATCAGCACCACCGAGTGGGACCAACCGGAGACCGAGGAGCCCATGAGCCTCGAAGAACTCCGGGCCTCCGCCCGCCGGGTGCTCGGCGCCGACCTGCCGCTCGGCCCGCCCGTCGGCGAGGAGCACCCCGTGCTGCGCCGGCTGACCGGCGGCAACACCCGGGTCGCCGAACGCTTCAGGGACGGCCACGTGTTCCTCGTCGGCGACGCCGCCCATGTCTACGCCGAAGGCGGTGGTCCGGGGCTCAACCTCGGCCTGCAGGACGCGGTCAACCTCGGTTGGAAGCTTGCCGCCGAGCTGCGCGGCGGCGCCCCGGCCGGGCTGCTCGACACCTACCAGACCGAGCGCCGGGGGGCCGCCGACCGCATGGTCATGAACGCGCAGGCGCAGTCCGCGCTGTCCGCCCCCGGCGGCGACATCACGGCGCTGCGGCAGCTGTTCGCCGAGCTGCTGGGCCAGCGGGACGTCGTCCAGCACCTGGCCGCCCTCATCGCCGGCGCCGACGTGCGGTACGACATGGGGGGCGCCGATCCTCACCCGGCGGTCGGCTGGTTCGCGCCCGAGCTGGCGATCGAGACGGCAAGCGGCACGGTCCGCCTCGCGGAACTCACCCGCGCCGCACGTCCGTTGCTGCTCGACCTGACGGAAGGCAGCTCGGCCGCCCGGGCGTTGGAGGATCGCAAGGACCAGCTGGACATCGTCACCGCGCGGCCAGGGACGCCAACCCCGGAGGTCACGGCCCTGCTGCTCCGCCCGGACTGTTACGTGGCCTGGGCGACGGCCTCACCGGACCCAAGCCCCGCCGAACGGGAATCGCTCCGCGCGGCGGCCCGCCGCTGGCACGGCGCGCCGTAACCGCCGGGTGATCAGCGGACGGTGGCGATGAACGCCGACCAGGCGCCGCGCGGGACGTCGAGGTGCGGGGCGGCCGGCTGCTTGGAGTCCCGGACGTGGACTATGGGCCCGGCCGCCACCTCGACGCATGCGCCGCCGCTGGAGTCGCTGTGGCTGGACCGGTGCCAGTCGTGGGCGATCTCCACGCAGGCGCCGCCGCTGTCGTCGCTGTAGCTGGACTTCAACCATCGCAAGGCGTCGCTCATTCCCACTCCTCTGCCAACTGCTCGATGAACGCCAGGGATTCGTCCTGGCTCAGGGCCTGCGCTCGGATCTTCGCATACCGCTGGGCGAACTCGGTCACCTTTCCCGGCTCGGAGAGCAGAATGCTCTCACCTCCGGTCTCCAGGTAGATCACGGTCTGGTGCTCGCTGGTCTCCAGGACCTTCATGGACCCTCGTAGGCCGGCGTGCTGGCCGGTGGCACCTCGCCGCAGGGGCAGCACCTGGAGGGTGACGTTGATCCGTTGAGCCTGTTCGATCAGGTAGTTGAGCTGGCGCCGCATCACCTCCGGTGTGCCGACCTGGCGACGAAGGGCGGACTCCTCCAGGATGAGCTCCAGCAGCGGCAGGGGCTTGCGGTCGAAGAGAGTCTTGCGGTCGATCCGGCCGCGCACCAAGGTGTCCGCCTCCTCTGGGTCGCGTGGTGGATAGCCGCACTCGATGACGGCGCGGGCGTATTCCTCGGTCTGGAAGAGGCCGTCGATCACCAGGGTTTCGTAGGAGCAGATGCTCAGTGCCGCCATCTCCAGTTTGGCGTAGTTCTTGAAGTGACGCGGATATCGGTCCATCCGCATGTACTCCTGGGCCGCCCGCAGCACTTTCTTGCCGCCGAACAGTGCCTCGTCCAGCTTGGCGAGCTTCACCTCGCTCGGCGGCTGGGCGCAGCGCTCAAGTGCACTGATCGCCGAACCCGTGTAGCCGGTTTCCGATCCCAGCTCGTCCTGTGTCCACCCGTTGGCCTCCCGCAGCGTGCGCACCAGGAGTGCGACGAACTGGTAGGTCGGTGAGGCGTCCCCGTACTCGTTCACCCAGGCCGACATGTGCAACTCCCCTTCGCTCGATGTCGTTCAACACGCTCAACGTCCGTTCGACCAGCCTCGCCAGTCCCACGGTCATCGAGAGTGACCTCCTACACACACTACGTTCCAGCACTGACAGTGGTGCCGTGAACGCACAAAGCGATGTCGTCGCGGCAGACGACGATGACTTCGAGCTGCCCTGGCTGCCGGACCGGTGGACCGGGTTGCGGCTGGCCGGGGTGCACTTCGACGCGATCCGGATCGACGGGCCCCGGGGGAGGGTGGTCGCCGACCAGTTGGCGTCCATCACCACGGGCGGCCCGGGGCCGGTGATCCTGGCCTACGGCGGGAAGCGGGCCACGTACTTCCTGGTGCCGGTCGGCAGTACCGGGCATCGCGCCTGGCCGCCGGGCGTCGCCCGGCTCACCGGTCCGGTGGCGTGCGAGCGCCGCCGCTACTTCATCGGCGTCCCGGCGTTGCGCGGCTCCACGTGGCCGCTGACCTGGCACTCCCGCCCGACGCCTGACGGACGCCTGGTGAACGTGTCGCTGCTGCACGCGGTGGTGCGGGCGGTGTGGGCGGCATCCGAGTAGCGCCGGGGGTCAGGCCGGCCGTAGCCACACCGTGGCGAGCGGCGGCAGGGTCAGGCGGATGCCGTCGTCGTGGTGCTTGATCGGCTCGGAGTGGACGAGGCCCGTGCCGCCGTACCGCTCCGCGTCGGTGGTGAGGAGCTCGGTCCAGGCCGGGATCGCCGGCGGCGCGGGGACGGGGTAGTCCTCGCGGACGACGGGGCAGAAGTTGCTGATCGCGAGCAGCGGCGGGCCGGCCTTCGGGTGGCGGAGGAAGGCCACGACGTTGTCGTCGGCCCGGTCGGCGGCCAGCCACGCGAAGCCGGCCGGGTCGTGGTCGAGCTCCCAGAGGGCGGGCGTGGCACGGTAGGTGTGGTTGAGGTCGGCGACCAGACGCTGGACGCCGCGGTGGTCCTCGGCGGCCGGCCAGTCGTCGTCGAGCACCCACCACTGCGGGCCCGCGACGTCGGACCACTCGGTGCCCTGGGCGAACTCCTGCCCCATGAAGAGCAGTTGCTTGCCGGGGTGGGCCCACATGAAGGCGAGGTAGGCGCGGTGGGTGGCCCGGCGCCGCCACCAGTCGCCCGGCATCTTGGCGACCAGCGGGCGCTTGCCGTGGACGACCTCGTCGTGCGAGACGGGCAGCACGTATCTCTCCGACCAGGCGTAGCTCAGCGAGAACGTGATCTCCTCGTGGTGGAACCGGCGGTGCACCGGGTCGCGCGACAGGTAGCGCAGCGAGTCGTGCATCCAGCCCATGTTCCACTTGAGGTCGAAGCCGAGGCCGCCGGCGGCCACCGGCCGGGTGACGCCGTCCCAGGCGGTGGACTCCTCGGCGATGGTGAGCACGCCGGGGCAGCGGGCGTGCACCGTGGCGTTGAGCTCGCGGAGGAAGGAGACCGCCTCCAGGTTCTCCCGGCCGCCCTCGGCGTTGGGGCTCCACTGGCCCTCGCCGCGCGAGTAGTCCAGGTAGAGCATCGAGGCGACGGCGTCCACCCGCAGCCCGTCCAGGTGGTACTCCTCGCACCAGTAGACGGCGTTGGAGATCAGGAAGTTGCGCACCTCGGGGCGGCCGTAGTCGAACTCCAGGGTGCCCCAGTCGGGGTGCTCGGCGCGGCGCGGGTCCGGATGCTCGTAGCAGGGGGTGCCGTCGAGGCGGGCGAGCGCCCAGTCGTCCTTCGGGAAGTGGGCGGGGACCCAGTCCATGATCACGCCGATGTCGGCCCGGTGCAGGGCGTCGATCAGGTACTTGAGGTCGTCCGGGGTGCCGAGGCGGGAGGTGGGGGCGTAATAGCCGGTGACCTGGTACCCCCACGAACCCCCGTACGGGTGCTCGGCGACGGGCATCAGCTCGACGTGCGTGAAGCCCAACTCGTTCAGGTAGGGCGGTAGTTCGGTGGCCAGCTCGCGGTAGCCGAGGCCCGGGCGCCAGGATCCGGCGTGGAGTTCGTAGACCGCCAGCGGGGCGCGGAGCTGGTCGCGGTGGCGGCGCGCCGCCAGCCAGGCCGCGTCCCGCCAGCGGTGGCGGGAGGCGTGCACGACCGACGCGGTGCCCGGCGGCCGCTCGGTGCGGCGGGCCATCGGGTCGGCGCGCAGCGAACGGGTGCCGTCCGCGCCCACGATGTCGAACCGGTAGCGCGCCCCGGCGTCGAGCCCCGGCGCGAACCCCTCCCAGACGCCGGAGTCCCCCAGCGGGCGCAGCGGGCAGCCCGCGCCGTCCCACCCCGCGTGCTCGGTGGCGAGGCCGACCGAACGGGCGCCCGGGGCCCAGAGCGCCACATGGCTGCCGCGTACGCCCCGGTGGCGCGTCGGATGGGCGCCCAGGACGTCCCACAGACGCGGGTGGCGGCCCAGGGCGATCAGCCGGAGGTCCGACGGGGTGAGGGGCACGGCGGATTCTCCTGGTCAGTCGGGGGTGCTGGCCGCGAGGCGGCGGATGGCGGTCATCGGGACGTGCAGCCAGTGCGGGCGGTGCCTGGCCTCGTACAGCACCTCGTAGACGGCCTTCTCCGTCTCGTAGGCGCGCACCAGCTCCAACTGGTGCATCGGGTCGATCCCGGAGGCGTCCGCGTAACCGCGGCAGTAGGCGGCCCGGTTGGCGCGCGACCAGGACTCGGCCCAGGAGCCGCCGGTGCCGTGCTGGCAGGCCGCGTAGTCGAACGACCGCAGCATGCCGGCGACGTCGCGCACCGGCGGGCCCGGGCGGCGGCGGTCGGTGAGCGGGCGGGCCGGCTCGCCCTCGAAGTCGATCAGCGACCAGCCGCCGTCGGCGGTGCGCAGCACCTGGCCGAGGTGCAGGTCGCCGTGGAGCCGCTGCACCCGGCACTCGCCGCCGCGCTCCGCGTACTCGGCCAGCGCCCGGTACGTGCGGCGCAGACCGGCCTGGTAGGGGCGGAGCGCCGGCACCGCGGCGGCCGCCTCGGCCAGCCGCTCGGTCATGCCGGCCGCGGCCTCCTCCAGCTCCGGGCGGCCCAGCGTCCCGGTGGGCAGCGCGGCGGCCAGCGCGGTGTGCACCTCGGCGGTGGCCCGGCCGAGGGCGCGCGCGGCGCCGGTGAAGTCGGTGCGCTGGGTGAGCGAGGCGAGGGCCAGCTGCCAGCCGTCGGCCGAGCCGGCCAGATAGGGGGCGAGCACGCCGAGGGTCAGCGGCTCGGTGGCCTGGCCGAGGACGGCGGCGCCCGGGAAGGACGCCTCGAACCAGGCGGCCGGCGCCGGCACCCGGGCGCACCCGGCCTCGGCCAGCGCCAGCGGCAGTTCGAGGTCGGGGTTGACGCCGGGACTGACCCGGCGGAACAGCTTGAGGATGTGCGCCTCGCCGTAGACCACCGAGGAGTTGGTCTGCTCGCCGGTGAGCAGCCGGGCGGTGGGGCCGGCGGGGATCGCGGTGCCCGGGGCCCGGCCGAAGCTGAGGGTGCCGTGCCGCCCCGGGGCGCGCAGCCGCTCCAGCATCAGGGCGGCGAGCCGGGTGTCGTGCAGCGCCTCGTAGACGACCCGGCCGCGCAGCGGGCCCTCGGTGGGGCGGCCGACGAGGGCGGGGGAGAGGGTGGGCGGCAGCACCGGGCGGACGCCGAGCAGCAACTGGTAGCAGTCGTCCGGGGTGGTGTCGCGGGCGCCGCCGTGGCGGGCGCGGACCAGCAGGTGCAGCAGCCCGGGGCCCGAGCCGGCGCCGGAGCAGGGCAGCAACTCGGTGGCGGAGACCAGGGTGAGGGAGCTGAGCGGCCGGCCCTTGCCGGCGAACCAGCGTTGCCTGGGCAGCCAGCGCGCCAGCGGGCCCGTCAGGGAGCGCAACAGGGCGCTGCCGTGCGGGACGGACAGCTGGGGGAGGCGAGCGTGCACCGTTCGGGGCGAGGAGCTCTCCGTCATGGCGTCCTTTCCCCGGGTGAGAAATATGCCCCGAAGTGTCCCGGATGATGGGCCGGGTTGTCCGGCGGTGCGGGACGTGTCGTGCAGGAACGGCCGTGCGGGTGAGCGTGGAACCGCCCGGATGGCGGCGCGACGCCTGGGCATTCTGGAGAACCCGGGGCCGGGGCGCCATGGCAGGGCCGAGGGCCGCCGCCGGAGGTGGCCGCGGCCCGCGGTGTGTTGGGTCGGTCAGGACTGGGGCGCCGGGTCCCGGCGGCCGGGTTCCGGCTTGCGCAGCCGGAACCAGTAGAAGCCGTGCCCCGCCAGCGTGAGCAGGTACGGCAGTTCGCCGATGGGCGGGAACCGGACGCCGCCGATCAGCTCCACCGGGACGCGGCCGACCCAGGAACGCAGGTCGAGCTCGGTGGGTTGGGAGAAGCGGGAGAAGTTGTTGACGCACATCACCAGGTCGTCCCCGTGCTCGCGCAGGAACGCCAGCACGGCGGGGTTGGAGGAGGGCAGCTCGCAGTAGGAGCCGAGCCCGAACGCCGGGTTCTGCTTGCGGATCTCGATCATCCGGCGGGTCCAGTGCAGCAGCGAGGCGGGCGAGGACATCGACGCCTCGACGTTGGTGACCTGGTAGCCGTAGATCGGGTCCATGATGGTCGGCAGGGACAGCCGGCCCGGATCGCAGGAGGAGAACCCCGCGTTGCGGTCAGGCGTCCACTGCATCGGGGTGCGCACCGCGTCCCGGTCGCCGAGCCAGATGTTGTCGCCCATGCCGATCTCGTCCCCGTAATAGAGGATCGGCGATCCCGGCAGCGACAGCAGCAGCGCCGTGAACAGCTCGATCTGGTTGCGGTCGTTGTCCAGCAGCGGGGCGAGCCGGCGGCGGATGCCGATGTTGGCGCGCATCCTCGGGTCCTTGGCGTACTCCGAGTACATGTAGTCGCGCTCCTCGTCGGTGACCATCTCCAGGGTCAGCTCGTCGTGGTTGCGCAGGAAGATCCCCCACTGGCAGTGGGCGGGGATCTGCGGGGTCTTGGCCAGGATCTCGGAGACCGGGTAGCGGGACTCGCGGCGCACCGCCATGAAGATGCGCGGCATCACCGGGAAGTGGAACGCCATGTGGCATTCGTCGCCGCCCTTGTCGTAGTCGCCGAAGTAGTCGACGACGTCCTCCGGCCACTGGTTGGCCTCGGCCAGCAGCACGGTGTCGGGGTAGTGGGTGTCGATCTCCTTGCGCACCCGGCGCAGGAAGGCATGGGTGGCAGGAAGGTTTTCGCAGTTGGTGCCCTCCTGCGCGAACAGGTAGGGCACGGCGTCGAGGCGGAAGCCGTCGATGCCCAGGTCGAGCCAGAAGCGGAGGGCGGAGAGGATCTCCTCCTGCACGGCCGGGTTCTCGTAGTTGAGGTCCGGCTGGTGGGAGAAGAAGCGGTGGAAGTAGTACTGCTTGCGGACCGGGTCGAAGGCCCAGTTGGAGGTCTCGGTGTCGACGAAGATGATCCGGGCGTCCCCGTACTGCTTGTCGTCGTCGGCCCACATGTAGTAGTCGCCGTAGGGGCCCTCCGGGTCCCGCCGCGACTCCTGGAACCAGCGGTGCTGGTCGCTGGTGTGGTTCATGACGAAGTCGATGATGACCCGCATGCCGCGCTGGTGGGCGGCGTCCACGAACTCGACGAAGTCGGCCAGGTCGCCGAACTCCGGCAGGACGTCGTTGTAGTCCGAGACGTCGTAGCCGCCGTCACGCAGCGGCGACTTGAAGAACGGCGGCAGCCACAGGCAGTCGACGCCGAGCCACTGGAGGTAGTCGAGTCTGGCCGTGATCCCCTTCAGATCGCCGACCCCGTCACCGTTGCTGTCCTGGAAGGAACGGACCAGGACCTCGTAGAAGACCGCGCGCTTGAACCACTCGGGGTCCCGCTCGCGGGCTGGCGTGTCCTCGAAGGTGTCGAGGACCGGCTCATTGACGCTCATGGTTGGGTGACCCTCCGGTCTGTGAGGACGGTCGCAGGGCCATGATGTGGGCGGACGAGGCGTACGCACCGCTACGGCCCGGCTCAAGCCGCACATAGTTGTCCCTGCCCCAGTAGTAGGTCGCACCGGTGAGCTCGTCGCACACCGGGAAGGGTTCGGCGCCACCCGCCTGCGCGGGCGTGAGACCTACCCCTTCGAGTTGCGCCAAGTCCAACGAGATCGTCGCTTCGTGGGTGTGGTGCGGATCGAGGTTGACCACGATCAGCACGCAGTCGGCGTGCGGTGTCCGGGTGCGCTTGGAGTAGGCCAGGATGTGCTCGTTGTTGGTCCGGTGAAAGTGCAGGTCGCGCAGGCGGCGCAGCGCCGGGTGGCGGCGGCGCAGGGTGTTGAGCGTGGTGATGAGGGGGGTGAGGGAGCGCCCCTCCGCGTCCGCCTTGTCCCAGTCCCTGGGGCGGAGCTGGTACTTCTCGGACTCCGCGTACTCCTCGCTGCCGGGCTCGGCCGGGTCCGCCTCGCACAGCTCGTAGCCGGCATACATGCCCCAGCTCGGGGAGAGCGTGGCGGCGAGGACGGCGCGCGTCTCGAAGGCCGCGCGCCCGCCGCGCTGGAGGTAGGCGTGCAGGATGTCCGGTGTGTTGACGAAGAAGTTGGGGCGCATGTAGGCGCTCGCGGGGCCGCTGAGCTCGGTGAGGTACTCGGTGAGCTCCTGCTTGGTGTTGCGCCAGGTGAAGTAGGTGTACGACTGCTGGAAGCCGATCTGGGCCAGGGTGTGCATCATCGCGGGTCTGGTGAAGGCCTCGGCGAGGAAGATGACGTCCGGGTCGGTGCGGTTGATCTCGGCGATCACCTTCTCCCAGAACACCACGGGCTTGGTGTGCGGGTTGTCGACGCGGAAGATCCGCACCCCGCGCGCCATCCAGAACCGCAACAGCCGCAGCGTCTCGTTGACCAGGCCGCGGAAGTCCTGGTCGAACGAGATCGGCACGATGTCCTGGTACTTCTTCGGCGGGTTCTCGGCGTGCGCGATGGTGCCGTCGGCGCGTCGGCGGAACCACTCGGGGCGCTCCTTGAGCCACGGGTGGTCGGGGCTGCACTGGAGGGCGAAGTCCAGCGCCACCTCGAGTCCGAGGCCGACGGCCGAGGCGACGAAGTGGTCGAAGTCCTCGATGGTGCCGAGGTCCGGGTGGACGGAGTCGTGGCCGCCGGCCGGCGAGCCGATGGCCCAGGGCGAGCCGACGTCGTCGGGCCCGGCTTCCAGGGAGCCGCCCGGGCCCTTGCGGAAGGAGGTGCCGATGGGGTGCACCGGCGGCAGGTAGACGACGTCGAAGCCCATCCGCGCGATCGCGGACAGCCGCTCGGCCGCCGTGCGCAGCGTGCCGGAGACGGGTGGCGAGCCCCGGCGCACCACGGCGCCCTCGGAGCGCGGGAACATCTCGTACCAGGAGCCGAACAGCGCGCGCTCGCGCTCCACGACCAGGGGCATCGGGCGCGAGCTGGTGACGAGTTCGCGCAGCGGGTGGCGGGTGAGGGCCTCGACCACCTCGGGCGCGCAGGCGGCGGCGAGCCGGTCGGCGTCCGGGCGGCCGGCGTCGCCCAGCGCCGCGGCGGCGGCCAGCACGGCGTCCCGGCCCGCGGCCCGCGGGACCTGGGCGGCGGCCTGGCGCAGCAGCGCCGCGCCCTCGGCGAAGGTGAGCTCGGTGTCGGTGCCGGCCGGGATCTTGATCAGGGCCTGCTCGCGCCAGGTGGTGACCGGGTCGCCCCAGGCCTCCACCGCGTAGGTCCAGCGGCCCTCGCTGTTGGGGGTGACGTCGGCGCCCCAGCGGTCGGTGCCCGGCGCGAGCTCACGCATCGGAGTCCAGGGCCCGCCGCGGCCGTTGGGGTCGCGGAGCACCACGTTGGCGCCGACCGCTTCCGCGCCCTCGCGGAAGACGGTGGCGGTCACCTGGAACGTCTCGCCGGGCACGGCCTTGACGGGGCGTCTGCCGCAGTCGATGCGGGGCTGGACGTCGAGGACGGGGATGCGACCGATCATCTGAGTATCACCTGAAGAAGCTTGGGGATTGTGGCCTTTGTCCTTTGTATCGGTTTCGTCCTTCGGGATCGGCGAGTGGGCGCCCTCGGGCGGTGGCGTGTCCACGCGAAGGGGCCCGGACCGAGGTCGGTCCAGGCCCCCTCGCCGCGTGGCGCGCGGCTTACCGCGCGTCGTCCACGCCGAAGATCTCCGCCATGTCGTCGAGCACCTGGTTGGCGCCCTGCAGGGACACGGAGGTCATCCAGATCTCGTCCCGGACCTCGTACGCGTGCCCGTTCTGCACGGCGGTAAGGCGCTCCCAGAGGGGATTGGCGAGGAATCTCTCCCGCCGCTCCTCGCCGCCCGAGTAGGAGGTGTAGAAGAGGACGTCGGCGTCGGCCTGTTCGATCTGCTCCTCGCTGATCTCGATGTTGAACTCCTCGGGGTCGCGCTGGTTCTCGGGGCGCGCCAGACCCATGTCGGCGAGGATGATGCCGCTGAAGGTCGCGGGCAGGTAGATGCGGGTGGGGCCGTCGAGGAAGCGGACGACGGAGACGGTCGGGTCGCCGAGCTCCTCGTTGACGGCCTCGCCGATCGCGGCCGCCCGGGTCTCGTAGGCGGCGATCTGCTCGGCCGCGCTGTCCTCCTCGGCCAGCGCCTCGGCGAGCAGCTCGATGTTCTCCTTCCAGGACGGGCCCGTGGTCGCCACGAAGACGGTCGGCGCGATCGCGGAGAGCTGGTCGTAGAGGTCGTCGTGGCGGACGGTCGCGGAGACGATCAGGTCCGGCTGGAGGCTGGCGATCAGCTCCAGGTTCGGGCTCTCCAGCGGGCCGACCTCCTCCGTCTCGGCCACCGTGTCGCCCAGGTACTCGGGGAACCCGCCGAGGTCGCGGTAGGAGGAGATGCCGCCGACCAGGTTGCCGTCGAGCGCGACCACGGCCTCGACCAGGCTGTTGTCCAGCGCGACGATCCGCTCGGGCCTGGCCTCGAGGACCGTCTCGCCCTTGTCGTGGGTGATGGTGCGGGGGTAGGCGGCGTCCGAGGCGCCCGCCGGGGCCGCGGGGTCGTCCGCCGTCCCGTCGTCCTCGGATCCGCCGCAGGCGGTCAGGGCGCCGGCCAGGGCCAACGGCAGCAGCAGGGCCGCGAGTCGGCCGCGCAGGCGGCCGCCCCGGTTGAGGGTGCTGATCAAGGATCTCTCCAGCGGGTACTTAGGCAAGCCTAACCTTCACAAAATCCGTGTGAGAATACCCCTTGGTCCGAGTCCCGCACCATATGGGGTGAGGGGCGGGTCAAGTTAGGTTTCCCTTACCGTGTCCTGGTGCACCTGAAGCCCGCACCCGTCCCCGTGGCCGCGAAGCCGCCACCCTCCTCCCCGCCGGGACCGCCGCGCGCCCGGCGCGCGCTGGCGCTCCCGGTCCTGTTTCTCGCGCTCCTCGTCGTCTGCTGCGCCTCCCTGGCCATCGGCACCAAGTCGGTACCGCTCTCCGACGTGTTGGCCGCCCTCACCGGCAGCGAGGAGGGCGACGCGGTGGTGGTCGCCGAACTCCGCGTGCCGCGCACCCTGCTCGGGCTGCTCGCCGGGCTCGCGCTGGGCGCGGCGGGCGCCGTCGCCCAGGACATCACCCGCAACCCGCTCGGCGACCCCGGGCTCATCGGGGTCAGCGCGGGCGCCTCGTTCGCCGTCGCCGCCGGCATCGGGCTGCTCGGCCTCACCCACTCCTACCAGTACATCTGGTTCGCCTTCCTGGGCGGCGCCCTGGCCGGCGTCCTCGCCTACACCATCGGTGGCACCGGCTACGGCGGCGCCACCCCCGCCAAACTGGCGCTGGCCGGCGCGGCGGTCACCGTGCTGCTCGACGCCTTCACCAACGCGCTGGTGCTGCTCGACGTCCGCACCCTCGACCAGTACCGCGCCTGGGCCGTCGGCTCGTTGGCCGGCCGCGACCCCGACCTCGCCCCGCAGCTCGCCGCGTTCGTGCTCGTCGGCCTGCTGCTCGCCGTCGCGCTCAGCGGCCGGCTCAACGCCCTGGCCCTCGGCGACGACCTGGCCACCACGCTGGGCACCCGCGTCAGGACCACGCGGGCGCTGGGCGCCGTCGCCGTCATCGTGCTCACCGGCGCCGCCGTGGCCGCCTGCGGACCCGTCACCTTCGTCGGGCTCGTCGTGCCGCACGTCGTGCGCGCCTTCACCGGGCCCGACGCCCGCTGGCTGGTGCCGTGCTCCGCGCTCGGTGGCGCGGTGCTGCTGCTCGGCGCCGACGTCATCGGCCGCGTCGTCGCCCGCCCCGCCGAACTGGAGGCCGGCGTGGTCACCGCGCTCGTCGGCGCCCCCTTCCTCGCGCTGCTGGTCAAGCGCGGCAAGCTGCGGGAGCACACCCGATGAGCGCCACACGCGAACTGCGCCTGACCGTCGGCCCCGTCGGCGCCCGCCTGCGGGCACGGGTGGCGCTCACCGTCGGCCTGCTGGTGGCCACCGGCTTCGTCGGCCTTGTCGCCTCGGTCTCCTTCGGCACCTTCGCCATCCCGGTCGGCGACGTGCTCGGCGCGCTCTTCGGCGGTGGTCCCGCCGACGCCCGGCTGATCGTCCACGACCTGCGGCTGCCGCGCGCGCTGACCGCGGTGCTCGCCGGCGCCGCGTTCGGCCTGGCCGGCGCGGTCTACCAGGCCGTCACCCGCAACCCGCTGGCCAGCCCCGACCTGATCGGCGTCTCGGCGGGCGCCGGCGCGGGCGCCGTCCTCACCATCATGTTCGGCGGCGTCACGGCGGCCGGCGCCGCCAGCTTCGGCGCCGTCCCCTTCGGCGCCCTGGCCGGCGCGCTGGCCGCCGCCACGCTCATCTACCTGCTCGCCTACCGGGGCGGCACCGTCACCGGCTACCGCTTCGTGCTCGTCGGCATCGCGGTCAACGGGGCGCTGGCCGCGCTCACCCGCTGGATGCTGGCCCGCGCCGACATCGACCAGGCCGCCCGCGCCATGGTCTGGCTCACCGGCAGCCTCAACGGCCGCGGCTACGAACACGTCCGCTGGGCCGGGCTCGCGCTGCTGCTCCTCGTCCCGCTCACGCTGGCGCTGATCCGGCCCTACCAACTGCTCCAGTTCGACGACGACACCGCGCGCGGCCTCGGCATGCCGCTCGCCCGCGCCCGGATCGCGCTGCTGGTGCTCGCCACCTGCCTCGCGGCGCTCGCCACCTCGGCGGCCGGACCGGTCGCCTTCGTCGCCCTCGGCGCGCCACACATCGCCCGCCGCCTCGCCGGCACGGCCGGCATCCCCCTGATCACCAGCGGCCTCACCGGCGCGGCGCTCCTGGTCCTCGCCGACCTGGCCGCACGGCTCGTCCTCGACCCGATCGAACTCCCGGTCGGCATCATCACCGGCGCCGTCGGCGCCCCCTACCTGCTACTGCTCCTGGCCCGCGCCAACCGGGCCGGAAGGGGAGGCTGACGTGTCACTACCGTTGGGTGAAGCGGCGTCCAACCACATCCCGCCACCGGGCGACGCCGATGGCGCCGTTGGCGCCATCGAGGCGGCGGCCGGCGCTGCTGGCCGGGCGTCGGGTGTCGTCGCGCCGGATGGTGAGCCCGGCTCGGTGCCGGCGCCTGTCGGCGCCGGCGAAGCCGGGTCCGACGTGGCCGGCCCGCCGCCCGGTGCCGCCGGCTCGCCTGGCGGCGAGCCAGGCTCGGCGCCCACGCCTGCCGGATCCGGCTCGGCCGGCCCTTCGGCCGGCGTGGCTGCGCCCGCCGGCGAGGTGGGGTCCGGCTCTGCCGGGTCGGCGGTCCGGCCGCAGGCCGGGGCGGCCGGCTCGGACCGCCTCGGCCGCACGCCCGCACCGGTCGGCTCGCCCGGCGCCAACGGCGGCGTTGGCGCCGCGCTCGCAGGGGAGCGGCTGCGGCTCGGGTACGGGGAGCGGGTGGTTGCCGAGGGGCTCGACCTGGAGATCCCCGGTGGGGTCGTCACCGCGTTGGTGGGGCCCAACGCCTGTGGGAAGTCGACCGCGCTGCGCGCGCTGGCGCGGCTGCTCAGGCCGTCGGCCGGCGCCGTCCACCTGGACGGCGCCGACATCGCGCGCCTCCCGGCGCGCGAACTCGCGCAGCGGCTCGCGCTGTTGCCGCAGAGCCCGGCCGCGCCCGACGGGATCACCGTGCGGGACCTGGTGGCGCGCGGCCGCACCCCGCACCAGCGGTGGTGGCGGCAGTGGTCGCGCGAGGACGAGGCCGTGGTGGACGCCGCCCTCGCGGCGACCGGCAGCGCCGAGCTCGCCGAGCGGTCCATCGACGAGCTGTCGGGGGGCCAGCGCCAGCGCGTGTGGATCGCCATGGCGCTGGCCCAGGACACCGGCGTGCTGCTGCTCGACGAGCCGACCACCTACCTCGACCTCGCGCACCAGGTCGACGTCCTCGAACTCGTCGCGGGCCTGAACCGGGACGACGGCAGGACGGTCGTCATGGTGCTGCACGAGCTGAACCTCGCCTGCCGCTACGCCGACCACCTGATCGCGATGCGCGACGGACGCGTGGTGGCCGCCGGGTCGCCGGGGGAGATCGTCACGCCCGAGCTCGTGGCGGACGTGTTCGGCCTGCGGGCCGCGGTGATCGCCTGCCCGGTCGCCGGGACCCCGCTGGTGATCCCGGAGGGCGGCCGTCGCGCGGGCCTCGGTCAGCGGTAGGTGATGTCCGAGGCCGAGTAGCGGCAGTAGGTGCCGTCCGCGTCGGCGCCCGACTCGTCGGGTTCGTCGCCGTCGTCGTTGCCGATGTACCTCTGGCAGGGCACGACGTCCCGGCCCGAGTCGCCGACGATCGTGACGTTCCGCAGGGTGGCGGTGTCCCCGTAGTTCTCGTTGATGCCGACGAGGCGGTCGGCGGGCACCGTCACCTCGACGCCGTCCAGCACGATGTCGCGCTGGTACTGCGTCGAGCAGTTGCCGCACGAGCGGACCAGGGTCGCGAAGTCCTCGGCCACGAAGTTCCGCACCGTCAGCGTGCCGCCGCCGTTGTGCTGGAACACCTTGTCGTCGCCGGCCACCGCCGCGCCGCCGGCGACCGTGAACTGCGAGCCGTCGCCGCCCCTGAAGGTGGCGGCGTCCTCGCCGATGTTCTCCCACCAGACGTTGGTCAGCGTGCAGCTGTCGTAGCAGTGCACGCCGTCCACGCCTGGCGAGCCGATGATGACGTTGGACAGCGAGCCGCCGTCCTCGACGCGGAAGACCGGCAGCTGGTCCTCGTCCTGGTCGCCCGCGCCCAACTCGGGGCCGGGCACGTAGCGGACGTTCCCGCCGTCGAACGGCTCGTCGACCAGGATGGTCTCGTGGACGACGATCTCGTCGGTCGGGGTGGGGAAGTCGGCGGCCAGCGGCCGTTCCAGGGCGGGGGCCGCGGCGGCCGGCTCCTCGGCGCCGGCACCGCCGGCCAGCGTGGTGAGACCGGTGGCGGCGAGCAGCGCGGCGAGTCCGATCGACAGCAGCGACCGGACGCCTCGGGTACCGAGGTGGCGATGTGGGGATGACACGTGACGCTCCAATAGCTCTCGTGGGGGTGGATTGTCACCGTGGTGTTGCCGCCGGATGGTCCTGAGGTTGCCGAGACAGAAGAATTCCCGTGAAACTCCGGAACCGAAGCGGAAACAAACGGAATTGTCCGCCTTTTGACGGCAAGATCTCAGCTCGGTATCGCCGTTCTACGCGCGGTTCCCTGGTATGTACTAGAGCAGTAATGTGCCGTCCACCGGAACGTCTTACCACCGCCAACCCACTGAGGTGGACGATGCGCACAGCAAGACCCAAGGCCGCCGCACGGGCATTCGCGGCCGTTCTCGCGATCGGCCTGATAGCGGCCGGCTGCGCCAGTGAGCGCGACGACGACGATGGCCCGTCAGGAGGCTCCGAGACCTTCGTCTTCGGCGCCGCGGGCGATCCCGCCGCCCTCGATCCCGCCCTGGGCAGCGACGGCGAGACCTTCCGGGTCACCCGCCAGGTCTTCGAGACCCTGATCGAACACGAGCCCGGCGGCACCGAGATGGTCCCCGGCCTCGCGGAGAGCTGGGAGAGCAACGAGGCCGGCACCGAGTGGACGTTCCAGCTGCGGGACGGGGTCACCTTCCACGACGGCGACGAGCTGACCGGTGAGGTCGTCTGCCAGAACTTCGACCGCTGGTACAACTGGAGCGGCACCTACCAGAACACCACCCTGTCCTACTACTGGCAGACGGTGTTCGGCGGATTCGCCGAGAACGAGAGCGACGAGACCCCGCCCCCCAACTACGTGGGCTGCACCGCCCCCGACGAGCTGACCGCCGTCATCGAGGTCGCCGAGCCCTCGGCGAACTACCCGGGCGGATTCTCGCTCCAGTCCTTCGCCATCCAGTCCCCGACCGCCATCGAGGCCATGGCCGAGGACAACCCGAGCGGCGAGGGCGAGAACATCACCTTCCCGAACTACAGCCAGGAGGCCGGGATCGTCTCCGGCACCGGTCCGTTCCGGGTCTCCGAGTGGAACAAGAGCAACGGCGAGATCACCCTGGAGCGGTTCGACGACTACTGGGGTGAGGCGGCCGGCGTCGAGGAGCTGGTGTTCCGCACCATCCCCGAGGAGGACGCGCGGCGCCAGGCGCTCCAGGCCGGCGACATCCACGGCTACGACCTGGTGGCCCCGGCCGACGTCGAGACGCTGGAGGCGGACGGCTTCCAGGTTCCGGTCCGCGGCGTGTTCAACATCCTCTACCTCGGCATCACCCAGGAGAACAACCCCGCCCTGGAGCAGCTCGAGGTGCGGCAGGCCATCGCCCACGCCATGGACCGCGAGAACATCGTCAACACCCAGCTGCCCGAGGGCGGCGTGGTGGCCACCCAGTTCGTGCCGGACACGATCGACGGCTACTCCGAGAACGTGACCACGTACGAACACGACCCCGAGCTGGCGCGGCAGCTGCTCGCCGACGCCGGGGCCGAGGACCTGACCGTCGACTTCTGCTACCCGACCGAGGTCACCCGCCCGTACATGCCGGCCCCCGCCGACATCTACGAGCTGCTGCGCGCCGACCTGGAGGCCGTGGGCATCACCGTCAACCCGGTCGCGCTCAAGTGGAACCCGGACTACCAGGAGACCACCCGCGACGGCGGCTGTGGCATCTACCTGCTGGGCTGGACCGGCGACTTCAACGACGCCTACAACTTCCTCGGCACCTGGTTCGCCGACTACTCACGCGAGTGGGGCTTCGAGAACCAGGAGCTCTTCGACCTGCTGGCCGAGGCGTCCACCGAGCCCGACGTCGACACCCGGGTCGGCCTCTACCAGGAGGCCAACGAGTACATCATGGACTACCTGCCCGGCGTGCCGATCTCCAGCTCGCCGCCGTCCATAGCCTTCTCGCCCGACGTCAACCCGCCGACGGTGTCCCCGCTGACCCAGGAGAACTTCGCGGAGGTCTCCTTCAAGTAGCCAGGTAGCCAAGCCAACAGACCAAGGCTCACAGACCAAGGCTCAAGGTAAGCCCGCCCGGCCGCGGCACCCCGTGGCCGGGCGGCTCTCTGTCAGGGAAGGGGGAGCCCTTCGGTGCTCCGTCTCATCGTCCGCAGGCTCCTCCAGGTGGTACCCACGCTGTTGGGCCTGTCGGTTCTGCTCTTTCTGTGGCTGCACCGCCTGCCGGGCGGCCCGGCCTCCGCGCTCCTCGGCGAGCGCGCCACCGAGGCCAGCCGGCGGCAGATCGAGGAGGCGCTCGGCCTCAACGACCCCGTCTGGGTGCAGTACGCCCACTGGATGGAACGCCTCGTCCAGTTCGACTTCGGCGCCTCGGTGCGCACCGGCCGGCCGGTCCTGGAGGAGTTCACCCAGCGCTTCCCCGCCACCGTCGAACTCGCCCTGTCCGCGATGCTGATCGCCGTCGTCGTCGGCATCCCGCTGGGCTACTTCGCCGCCCGCCGGCGCGGCAGCTGGCTCGACGTCGGCGCCGTCTCCGGGTCGCTGATCGGCATCTGCATCCCGGTCTTCTTCCTCGGCTTCATCCTGCGCGCCGTCTTCGCGGTCAACCTCGGCTGGCTGCCCAGCTTCGGCCGCCAGTCCACCGGCATCAACGCCACCGAGGTCACCGGCTTCTACGTGCTCGACGGGCTGTTGACCGGCGAGTGGGACGCGTCCTGGGACGCCGTCGAACACCTGATACTGCCGGCCCTCGCGCTCTCCTCCATCCCGCTCGCCGTCATCGTCCGCATCACCCGCGCCAGCGTGCTCGAGGTGCTGGGTGAGGACTACGTGCGCACCGCGGAGTCCAAGGGCATCGCCCGGCGCGTCGTGCGCGGCCGGCACGTGCTGCGCAACGCGCTGCTGCCCGTCGTCACCACGGTCGGCCTGCTCACCGGCTCGCTGCTGTCCGGCGCCGTGCTGACCGAGTCCGTCTTCGCCTTCGGCGGCATCGGCTCCTTCATCAGGGACGCCATCGACGCCCGCGACTACCCGGTGCTGATGGGCTTCATCCTCTTCATCGCGCTGCTGTACGTGGCCATCAACCTGCTGGTCGACCTGGCCTACAGCCTGATCGACCCGAGAGTGCGGGTGAACTGATGAGCACCACGACCCCGAATCCCAGGAAGGTCGACAAGATCGACCGGCTCGCCGAGCTGACCGCCAACACCGAGACGGCCAGCGGCGCCAGCCTGTGGGTGGAGGCGCTGCGCCGGCTGCGGCGCAGCAAGATGGCGATGATCGGCGGCGGCATCATGGCCGTCTTCGTCGTGCTCGCCATCGTCGGGCCCTGGATCGCCCCCTACAGCCCCACCGCCCAGACGTGGCGGGACGAGGTCTTCGTCAACCGCGGCGAGTTCGTCGGGCCGCGCGGCGACAACTGGCTCGGCCTCGACCACCTCGGCCGCGACCTGTTCTCCCGACTGCTGGAAGGCACCCGGCAGACGCTGCTGGTCGGCGTCGTCTCCACGGTGCTCGCCTTCGCCGCCGGAGCCCTCGTGGGCGGCGTCTCCGGAGCCGCGCTCGCCTTCGGCGGCCGGCTCGGGCAGCGGATCGACACCGTGCTGATGCGGCTGATCGACATGATGCTGGCGCTGCCCTCGCTGCTGCTCGCGGTGTCGATCGCCGCCATCCTGGGCCAGTCCCTGACCACGGTGATGATCGCCGTCGGCGTGGCACAGATCCCGATCTTCGCCCGGCTGCTGCGGGGCTCGATGCTCGCCCAGGCCAACGCCGACTACGTGCTGGCGGCCCGCGCGCTCGGCGTGCGCCGGCGGCGCATCGTGCTGGCCCACGTGCTGCCCAACTCGCTCGGCCCGCTGATCGTCCAGTCCACGCTGGCGCTCGCCACCGCCATCATCGAGGCGGCGGCCCTCTCCTACCTGGGCCTCGGCAACCCGGACGCCGCGCAACCCGAGTGGGGCGTGATGCTCGCCCAGGCGCAGCGGTTCTTCGACCAGGAGCCGATGATGGCCGTCTACCCGGCGCTCGGCATCATCATCACCGCCCTCGGCTTCACCCTGCTCGGGGAGGCCATGCGCGAGGCGCTCGACCCGAGACTGCGGAGCTGATGCGGCATGTCCCTGCTTGATGTGGACGAACTGACGGTGACCTTCGCCGGCCGCGGCGGGTCCGGCACCCAGGCGGTGGCCGGGGTGTCCTTCGCCGTGGACCAGGGCGAGGTGGTCGGCCTGGTCGGCGAGTCCGGCTGCGGCAAGAGCGTCACCTCGCTGGCCCTGATGGGCCTGCTGCCCGGCCGGGGCGTGACGATCGGCGGCCGGGCCGTCTTCGACGGCACCGACCTGCTGTCGCTGCGGCCCGCCGCGATGCGCGACCTGCGCGGCAGCCAGCTGGCGATGATCTTCCAGGACCCGCTGTCCTCGCTGAACCCGGTGGTGCCCATCGGCGTCCAGGTCACCGAGATCCTCCAGCGGCACCGCGGGCTGCGCGGCGCCGCGGCCCGCAAGGAGGCCGCCAACCTCCTGGACCGGGTCGGCATCCCCGACCCCACGCGGCGCCTCAAGGAGTACCCGCACCAGCTGTCCGGCGGCATGCGGCAGCGCGCGCTGATCGCCATGGCGGTGGCCTGCGCCCCCCGGCTGCTGATCGCGGACGAGCCGACCACCGCGCTCGACGTCACCATCCAGGCGCAGATCCTGGAGCTGCTCAAGGAACTGGTCGACCAGCAGGGCACCGCGCTGCTGATGATCACTCACGACCTGGGCGTGGTCGCGGGCCTGTGCGACCGGGTCAACGTGCTGTACGCCGGCAAGGTGGTGGAGGCCGCGGACCGCCGCCCGCTGTTCGCCGCCCCCGCCCACCCGTACGCGCACGGCCTGCTCGGCTCCATCCCGCGCCTCGACGCGCCGCGCGGCGACCGGCTCAACCCCATCCGGGGCTCCATCAACGACCGGATCGACTGGGCGGACGGCTGCGCCTTCGCGCCGCGCTGCGACTTCTACACGCTCGAATGCCTCCAGGGCACCCCCGGGCTCTCCCCGCTCGGCGGCGCCCCGGACGCCGGTAACCCCGGCCACGAGGTGCGCTGCGTCAACCCGGTGACCACCACGACCGAGGCGACGGAGGCCGCGGTATGAGCCTGCTCGAACTGGACGACGTGAAGGTGTACTTCCCCGTACGGCGGGGCGTGCTCTTCGACCGCGTCGTCGGCCACGTCCAAGCCGTCGACGGCGTCTCGCTCACCATCGAGGCCGGCCAGACCTACGGCCTGGTCGGCGAGTCCGGCTGCGGCAAGACGACGCTCGGCCGCGCCGTGCTGCGGCTGAACGACATCACCTCGGGGCGCGTCGTCTTCGACGGCACCGACCTGGCCGCGCTGCCCGACGAGGAGATGCGCCGCACCAGGCACCGGCTGCAGATGGTCTTCCAGGACCCGCTCGGCAGCCTCAACCCCCGGCAGAACATCGAGTCCATCCTGGCCGAGGGCATGGCGGCGCACGGCATCGGCGCCACCCGCGAGGAGCGCCGGAAGAAGATCGTCGAGATCCTCCGCCGGGTCGGCCTGCCCGCCGGGGCGCTCTCCCGCTACCCGCACGAGTTCTCCGGCGGCCAGCGGCAGCGCATCGGCATCGCCAGGGCGCTGGTGCTCGAACCCGACCTGATCATCTGCGACGAGCCGGTGTCCGCGCTCGACGTCTCCATCCAGGCGCAGGTGCTCAACCTGCTGGAGGAGCTCCAGGACGCGCTCGGCCTGACCTACCTGGTCATCGCCCACGACCTGGCCGTGGTCCGGCACATCTCGGACCGCATCGGCGTGATGTACCTGGGCTCGCTCGTCGAGGAGGCGCCCAGCGACACGCTCTACGCCGAGCCGCGCCACCCGTACACGCGGGCGCTGATGTCGGCGGTGCCGGTCCCCGACCCGGACGTCGAGGACAGCAGGGAGCGCATCCTGCTCCGCGGCGACCTGCCGTCCCCGGCCAACCCGCCTGCCGGCTGCCGCTTCCACACCCGCTGCCCGTGGCGGCAGCCGGAGCGCTGCGACACCGAGCGGCCTTCGCTGACCGACCTGGGCGGCGGGCACCGGGTGGCCTGCCACTACGCGGCCGAGATCGCCGACGGCACCATCCAGCCGACCAGGGACCTCGCGCCCCCGGTGCTGAAGGAGGTGCCGGCCGGCGTCCCGGGCCAGGCCGGTGGGGGAGAGGAGCCGGTGGCGACCACGTCCTGATGGTCCCCGGGGGTGGTTTACGGGTGGATTCCGACCGCTTGGGCCGGGATCCACCGTGACCGCCCGCTTCGTCCCGCTACGGTCGTGCGCTGTGAAGGCCATCCGTCGCTTCTCCGTACGCCCCGTCCTCCCCGAACCCCTCCGACCCCTGCACGAACTGGCGTTCAACCTGCGCTGGTCCTGGCACCCCGACACCCGTGAACTGCTGCGCTCCGTCGACCCGGCCGGCTGGCAGGCCGCCGGCGAGGACCCGGTGCGGCTGCTCGGCTCCGTCGACGCCGACCGGCTCGCCGAGCTCGCCACCGACCGCGGCTTCCTGCGCCGCCTCGACCTGGCCGCCGGCGACCTCGGCGACTACCTGACGGAACCCCGCTGGTACCAAGCGGCCGACGCCCAGAGCGGCGGCGAACTCCCGCGCGCCATCGCCTACTTCTCACCCGAGTTCGGCATCACCGCCGCGCTGCCCCAGTACTCGGGCGGCCTCGGCATCCTCGCCGGCGACCACCTCAAGGCCGCCAGCGACCTCGGCGCCCCCGTCATCGGCGTCGGCCTCCTCTACCGGCACGGCTACTTCCGGCAGAGCCTCTCGCCCGACGGCTGGCAGCAGGAGCACTACCCCGTCGTCGACCCGCACGAGCTGCCCCTCACGCCGCTGCGTGAACCGGACGGCGGCCCCGCCCTGGTGCGGCTCGCGCTGCCCGGCGGCCGCACCCTCACCGCCCGGATCTGGCAGGTACGGGTCGGCCGCGTCCCACTGCTGCTGCTCGACTCCACCCTCGCCGAGAACGGCCCCGCCGAACGCGACGTCACCGACCGGCTCTACGGCGGCGGCGGCGAACACCGGCTCCTCCAGGAGATGCTCCTCGGCATCGGCGGCGTCCGCGCGGTCCGCGCGTTCTGCCGGATCACCGGCCACGCCGAGCCCGAGGTCTTCCACATGAACGAGGGTCACGCCGGCTTCCTCGGCCCCGAGCGCATCCGCGAACTCGGCGAGTACGGCGTCGACTTCGACGCCGCCCTGCACGCCGTGCGGGCCGGCACCGTCTTCACCACCCACACCCCCGTGCCGGCCGGCATCGACCGCTTCTCCGAGGACCTGGTGGCCCGCCACTTCGGCGAGGGAGCCGAACTCGCCACCATCGACCAGCAGGCGCTCCTCGGCCTCGGCCGCGAACCGGCGGCCATCGCCGGCACCGACGTCACCGACCCCGGCCTCGCGGGCCCCCCGCAGTTCAACATGGCCGTGCTCGGGCTGCGCACCGCCCAGCGCGCCAACGGCGTCTCGCTGCTGCACGGCAGCGTCAGCCGCGCCATGTTCGCCGGCCTGTGGCCCGGCTTCGACCCCGAGGAGGTGCCGATCGGCTCCGTCACCAACGGGGTGCACGCGCCCACCTGGACCGCCGACGCCATGCAGCGCGCCCACCACGCCGACCTCGGCGACGCCGAACTGTGGGAACTCCGCCGCACCCTGCGCGAACAACTCGTGCACGAGGTACGCGCCAGACTGCGCGCCGCCTGGCGGCAGCGCGGCGCGGGACAGGCCGAACTGGGCTGGGTGGACGGCGTCCTCGACCCCGATGTCCTCACCCTCGGCTTCGCCCGCCGCGTCCCCTCCTACAAGCGGCTCACCCTGATGCTGCACGACCGCGACCGGCTGCGGTCGCTGCTGCTGCACCCGGAACGCCCCGTCCAGATCGTGGTCGCCGGCAAGGCCCACCCCGCCGACGACGGCGGTAAGCGGCTCATCCAGGAACTCGTCAGGTTCGCCGACGACCCCGAGGTGCGGCACCGCATCGTCTTCCTCCCCGACTACGGCATGGCCATGGCCCGCTCGCTCTACGCCGGCTGCGACGTCTGGCTCAACAACCCGCTGCGCCCGCTCGAGGCGTGCGGCACCTCGGGCATGAAGTCCGCGCTCAACGGCGGCCTCAACCTCTCGGTGCGCGACGGCTGGTGGGACGAGTGGTTCGACCCCGACTTCGGCTGGGAGATCCCCACCGCCGACGGGCTGGCCGCCACCGAACCGGAACGGCGCGACGCGCTGGAGGCCGCGGCGCTCTACCGGCTGCTCGCCGAGCAGGTCACCCCCTGCTTCTACGACCGGGGCCTGGGCGGCGGAGGCGTGCCGACCCGCTGGATCGAGATGGTGCGCGCCACCCTCGACCGGCTCGGCCCGCTGGTGCCGGCCGAACGGATGCTGCGGGAGTACATCTCCGACTACTACGCGCCGGCGGCGCGCGCCCACCGGGCGCTGACCGCCGAGGCGGCCGGCGAACTCGCCGCCTACGCGGCGCGGATGCGGCGCGAGTGGCCGCGGGTGGCCGTCGACCACGTCGAACCGGGCGCCGAACCGCCGACGCTCGGCGGCACGGTGTCCCTGCGGGTGCGGGTGGCCCTCGGCGACCTGGAGCCCTCGGCCGTCGAGGTCCAGGCCGTGACGGGGCGGGTCAACGGGGACGACACGCTGGCCGATCCGGTCTATGTCTCCCTCAAGCCGGAGGGCGGCCCCGACCTGTCGGGACGCTGGACCTACACCGGCGAACTCCCCCTCCACCGGACCGGCCCCTTCGGCTACACGGTCCGCGTCCTCCCCACGCACCCGCTGCTGGCCGCCCGCCCCGAACTGGGCCTGACGCGCCTCCCAGACGGCGAGAACGCGCTCCTGGCGGAATCCTGAACGGACGCGCTTCCGCTGGCCGCTTGGCCGGCGGCCATGCCGCGCCCACCCACCCGCCCTCCCGCGCGGAGCGCGAAAGAGGGCGGGTGGGTGGGGGAACTCCGTCCGTGGCCAAGCGGGCCGCGCCTAGGCCAGGCTGTCGCGCCAGGCGCGGTGGAGGGACGAGAACTGGCCCTCGCCGGCGATCAGTTCGTCAGGGGGGCCGTCCTCCACGATGCGGCCGGCGTCCATGACCAGGACCCGGTCCGCGATCACCACCGTGGAGAGCCGGTGCGCGATCACCATCGCCGTCCGGCCCTGGAGGACCGTCACCATCGCGTCCTGCACCGCCTTCTCGCCCGGGATGTCCAGCGAGGACGTCGCCTCGTCGAGGATCACCACCGACGGGTCGGCCAGCACCACCCGCGCGAACGCCACCAGCTGCCGCTGGCCGGCCGAGATGCGGCCGCCCCGCTTGCGGACGTCCGTGTCGTAGCCCTCCGGCAGCGAGCTGATGAAGTCGTGCGCGCCGATCGCCTTCGCGGCCCGCTCGATCTCGTCCCTGGTCGCGTCCGGCTTGCCGAGCGCGATGTTCTCCGCGACCGTCCCGGAGAACAGGAACGCCTCCTGGGTCACCATCACCACCCCGCGCCGCAGCTCCGGCATGCTCAGGTCCCGCAGGTCCGTGCCGTCGAGCAGCACCCGGCCCTCGGTCGGGTCGTAGAACCTGGCGAGCAGCTTGGCCAGCGTCGACTTGCCCGCGCCCGTGGCGCCCACCAGCGCCGTGGTCTGGCCGGCCGGCACCGTCAGCGAGAACCTCGGCAGCACCTCGCCGCCCGTCCGGTAGGCGAAGCGGACGTCGTCGAAGACCACCTCGCGGCCCGGCTGCCCCGCCGCGCGGGCCGGCAGCTCGACCGGCCGCTCCGGCTCGGGGACGTCGGGCCGCTGGGCCAGCAGCCCGGCGATCTTGTCCAGCGAGGCCACCGCCGACTGGTAGTTGTTGAGGATCATCGCGAAGCGGTCCAGCGGGTCGTAGAGCCGCCGGATGTAGAGCGCGCCGGCGGCCAGCGCGCCCAGCTCCAGGTCGCCGGAGGCCACCCGCTGCGCGCCCCACAGCACGATCCCCGCCACCGCGACCGCCGCGATCAGCCGGGAGAGCACCACGAACCTGGCCATCTCCAGGATCGTGTCGCCGTTGACCCGCTCGTGCGTGCGGTTGAGCCGCTCGAAGTCCTCGTCGTTGGCCTGCTCACGGCGGAACGCCTTGACCGGCCGTATCCCGTTGAGCGTCTCGGAGAACTTGACGATCACCGCCGCGATCGCCGTCGACCGGCGCAGGAAGCGCTCGGCCGAGCGCTTCCTGAAGCTGCGCACCAGCAGGTAGAGCGGGACGAACGAGAGCAGCGCCGCCCCGCCGAGGCCCAGGTCCAGGTAGAGCAGCAGGCCGCCGATGTAGACGATGGACACCAGGATGTTGAGCATCTCCTGGAGGCCCTCGTTCAGCAGCTCGCGCAGCGACTGGACGTCGCTGGTGGAGCGGGAGATCAGCCGGCCCGAGGTGTAGCGGTCGTGGAAGTCGAGGCTGAGCGCCTGGGCGTGCCGGTAGATGCGGCCGCGCAGTTCGAGCAGCACGTTCTGGTTGATCCGGGCCGAGATCCGGATGAACACGGCCTGCAGCACGCCGGCGCCCAGGGCGCACAGCAGGTAGGCCACGGCGACGGCGATCAGCGGGCCGTTGTCGTCCTCGCGCAGCGCGGGCACGCCGCTGTCGATCGCGTAGGCGACCAGCAGCGGCACGGCCTGCACCGCCGCCTGCTGGGTGAGCAGCAGCACGGCGGCGAGCACGACCCGGCCCCGGTAGGGCCGCAGCAGCGAGCCGAGGAGGCGGCGCGAGGCGCCCTTGGGCGACGGGAGGGTGTCCTGGGCCAGCGGGTCGGACTCGGCCGCCGGCCGCTCGTCCCGCTGCTTCTCGTCCGGGGTGTCCAGGGTGGTGGTCATCGCGCGGCGACCTCGCTGTAGGCGTCGTGTTCCTCGGCGCGCTCACCGGTCATCAGGTACCGGTACTCCGCGTTGCCGTGCAGCAGCTCGGTGTGGGTGCCGACGGCGGCGATCCTGCCGCCGGACAGCAGCGCGACCCGGTCGGCCAGCTGCACCGTGGACGGCCGGTGGGCGACCACCAGCGCCGTGGTGGTGGCCAGGACCTCGCGCAGGGCGGCCTCGACCCGGGCCTCGGTGTGCACGTCGAGCGCGGAGAGCGGGTCGTCGAGCACCAGGAAGCCGGGCTGGCCGATGACGGCGCGGGCCAGCGCCAGGCGCTGCCGCTGGCCGCCGGAGAGGCTGAGCCCCTGCTCGCCGACCTGCGTCTCGCCGCCGGCCGGCAGCGCGCCGACGAAGCCGTCCGCCTGGCTGACCCGCAGCGCGCGCGCCAGGTCCTCGTCGCCGGACTCCGGGCTGCCCATCCGCACGTTCTCCGCGACGGACGCGGAGAACAGCGTCGGCTCCTCGAACGCGACGGCGACCCGCCGCCGCACCTCGTCCCGCGACAGGCCCGCGATGTCGACGCCGTCGAGGGTGATGCGGCCCTCGGTGACCTCGTGCAGCCGGGGGACCAGGGCGATCAGCGTGGTCTTGCCGCTGCCGGTGCCGCCGACCAGGGCCATGGTCTCGCCCGGTCTGATGTGCAGGTCGATGCCGTCCAGCACGGGTGGGCTGTCGGGCGGCGCGTCCGGGTAGCGGAAGACGACGTTCTCGAAGCGGAGGCCGTCCCGCCGCTCACCCACGGCGGGCGCGCCGGACGACGGCGCCGCGTCGGCCGGAATCTCGACGTCCATCACCTCGAAGAAGCGGTCGGTCGCGGTGGCCGCCTCGTTGCACAGCGCCAGCAGGAAGCCGATGGACTCCACCGGCCAGCGCAGCGCCATGGCGGTGGTCATGAACGCCACCAGGGTGCCGGCGGTCAGCGCGCCGTCGGAGACCTGCACGACGCCGATCACCAGCGCGATGCCGAGGAACAGCTCGGGCAGGCTGAGGATGACCAGCCAGATCGCCGCGAGCAGCCGGGCCTTGTGCAGCTCGGTGTCCATCAGCTGGCGGGACAGCTCCCGGAAGGCACGGGCCTGGCTGCGGTGGCGGCCGAAGCCCTTGATGACCCGGATGCCGAGGATGGACTCCTCGACCACCGTGGTCAGGTCCCCCACCTGGTCCTGCGCACGGCGCGCGACCACCGAGAACCGCTGCTCGAAGAGCCAGCAGACGACGATCAACGGCACGACGGGCGCGATCAGCACCAGCCCGAGGCCCCAGTCCTGGGCGAGCAGGACGCCGAAGCCGATGAGGATGGTGGCGCTGTTGACGATGAGGAAGGTGAGGCCGAAGGCCAGGAACATCCGCAGCAGCTGCAGGTCCCCGGTGCCGCGCGAGAGCAGCTGTCCGGTGGGCCAGCGGTCGTGGAAGGAGACCGGCAGCCGCTGCACGTGCCGGTAGAGCGCGGAACGCATGTCCGCCTCGACGCGGGTGAGCGGGCGGGCCACCAGCCAGCGACGCAACCCGAAGAGCGCGGCCTCGACCAGGCCGACCACCAGCAGCACCAGGCCGCCCAGCCACACGCCGGCGCTGTCGCCGTCGCTCACCGGACCGTCCACGATCCACTTGAGCACCAGCGGCATCACCAGGCCCATGCTGGCGGCCACGATGGCCACCCCGGCGGCGGTGAAGACCCGCGCCCTGACCGGGCGCACATACGGCCACAGCCGCAACAGGGATCGGACGACGGAACGTTTTCGGGCTGGGGAATCGGCTGTGGCAGACATCGCTATCGAGCCTACGGACCGGCACTGACAGTTCCCACGGGTTTTCGCCCTAGGTCGGATGGCGGAGCAGCCTTAGACCCGCGGGCCGGGCGACTGTCGGTGCGGGTGCTTAGGGTGTGCGACATGAGTCAGCTGACACGGATGCGGGAGCTTCGGGACCTCCAGGCGGCGCTGCGGACGGCGTCCGACATCGCCTTCGACCAGGAGGCGCCGGCGGGGGAGCAGGCCGAGGTGCTGGTGGACGCGTTGCGGCGGGCCCTGACGGCGGCGCAGTCGCTCAGCGAAGGACCGGGCGAGACGGGCTGCCGGGAGCATCCGCGGGGTGCGGTCGATCCGCTGTACGGCGACAAGGACGACCCGCTGCCGCCCGGCTGGGGCCGCTGCCTCCTCTGCAACGACCGCCGCCGCCGCGCGACCCGCGCGGCGAGGCGCGCCTAGCGCGGATCGCGCTGCGTGGGCGGCTGGTGCACCGTGGTTGAGGTTTCCCC
>NZ_JAVREM010000015.1:0-117487 GCF_031845425.1 Streptomyces millisiae | reverse complement strand
GGTGGGGGGAACCCCCCGGCGTGCAAGCCGCCACCGGCCGGGGCGCCGGCCGTTCACCGGCGGAGCGCCCCGGCGTCCCGGCGCGCAGCGCCGGGCAGGCACGGCGGCGCAGCCGCCCGCAGCGCAGGCGGGCGCCGGCGGCGCAGCCGTCGCTCACCCCGCGCGGAGCGCCCGCGCGCCGGCGCCCCCGCGCGCAGCGACAACGCGCGGGGGGTGGTCAGAGGCCGGCCGCCCAGGCCTACGCGTTGCCTTCGAACAGGCTCGTCACCGAGCCGTCCTCGAAGACCTCCCGGACGGCCCGGGCGATCGTCGGTGCC
Source organism: Streptomyces millisiae (assembly GCF_031845425.1). Taxonomy (NCBI): domain Bacteria; kingdom Bacillati; phylum Actinomycetota; class Actinomycetes; order Kitasatosporales; family Streptomycetaceae; genus Streptomyces; species Streptomyces millisiae. Next base: position 117,170 of record NZ_JAVREM010000015.1, on the reverse strand, counting down.
ATCGAGAGGACCGTGATCTTGTCGAGCGCGACCTCCGTCGGCGTCGGCAGGGAGTTGGTGAAGATGAACTCGCTCACCCGCGAGTTCTTCAGCCGGTCCGCCGCCGGGCCCGAGAGGACGCCGTGCGTGGCCGCCACGATCACGTCCCGCGCGCCGTTGGCGAACAGCGCGTCGGCCGCCGCGCAGATCGTGCCGCCGGTGTCGATCATGTCGTCGACCAGGACGCACACCCGGCCGTCCACGTCACCCACGACCTCGTGGACCGTGACCTGGTTGGCCACGTTCGGGTCGCGCCGCTTGTGGACGATGGCCAGCGGCGCTGCGAGGCGGTCGGCCCAGCGGTCGGCGACCCGGACCCGGCCCGCGTCCGGGGAGACGACCGTGAGCTGCTCGCGGTCGGTCCGGGTGGCGATGTAGTCCGAGAGCACCGGCAGCGCGAAGAGGTGGTCGACCGGGCCGTCGAAGTAGCCCTGCACCTGGTCGGCGTGCAGGTCCATGGTGATGATCCGGTCCGCGCCCGCGGTGCTCAGCAGGTCCGCCATGAGACGCGCCGAAATCGGCTCCCGACCCCGGTGCTTCTTGTCCTGCCGCGCATAGCCGTAGAACGGAATGATCACCGAGATGCTGCGGGCCGAGGCCCGCTTCAGCGCGTCGATCATGATCAGCTGTTCCATGATCCACGTATTGATCGGCGCCGTGTGACTCTGCATCAGAAAACAGTCGGCGCCCCGCACCGATTCCTCAAAGCGAACGTAGATCTCGCCATTCGCGAAGTCCCGGGCCGTCGTGGGAACAATCCCCACGCCCAATTCCTCGGCCACCTCCTTGGCCAGCTCGGGGTGGGCGCGGCCGGAGAAGAGCATCAGTTTCTTCTCGCCGGTGGTCTTGAACCCGGTCACAGTACGTCTCCTTGGTAGCCGCGTGGGCGGTCGTTCACCCACCTGAGTGGGTACCCACTACGGTACCGGTCAGCCTTCCCGCGGCTTCCGCTCCGTCGCAGCTAGGGCGGCGTCGGCGGCCTGGGCCGCCGGGGACGCGGGTCGCTTGCGGGCCACCCACCCCTCGACATTGCGCTGTTGGCCCCGGGCTACCGCGAGTGATCCCGGCGGAACGTCCCGGGTGATCACGGAACCGGCCGCCGTGTAAGAGCCGTCGCCGATTGTGACGGGCGCCACGAACATATTGTCCGCGCCGGTGCGGCAGTAGGAGCCGACCGAGGAGTGGTGCTTCTCCTCACCGTCGTAGTTCACGAACACGGTGGCCGCCCCGATGTTCGTGTGGTCACCGATCGTGGCGTCGCCGACATAGGAGAGATGCGGAACCTTGGTGCCCTCGCCGATTGTCGAGTTCTTCATCTCGACAAAGGTGCCGGCCTTGGCCTTCTGGCCGAGCACCGTGCCGGGACGCAGATAGGCGTAAGGGCCGACGAGCGCGCCGGTGCCGACGTGGGCGCCCTCCGCGACTGTCTCCCGGACGACGGCGCCCTCACCGACCACGGTGTCCCTGAGCCGGCAGCCGGGGCCGACCTCGGCGCCGGCCGCCAGGTGCGTGGCGCCGAGCAGCTGCGTGTTCGGTTGGACCACCGCGTCCGGCTCGTAGGTGACGGCCACGTCCAGCCAGGTGGTGGCCGGGTCGACGACCGTCACGCCGGCCAGCATGGCCCGCTCCAGCAGCCGGTCGTTGAGCAGCCGGCGGGCGGCGGCCAGCTGCACCCGGTCGTTGATGCCGACCAGCTCCCGGTGGTCGGCGGCCCGCGCCGCGCCGACCCGGTGGCCGGCGTCGCGCAGGATGGTCAGCACGTCGGGCAGGTACTCCTCGCCCTGGCTGTTGTCGGCCCGCACCCGGCCGAGCGCCTCGGCGAGCAGCCGGCCGTCGAAGGCCAGCACCCCGGAGTTGATCTCGTTGATCGCCAGCTGCTCAGGCGTGGCGTCCCGGTGCTCGACGATGGCCGTCACCGCGCCGTCCGCGCCGCGCACCACCCGGCCGTAGCCGGTGGCGTCCGGCACCTCGGCCGTGAGGACCGTCACCGCGTTGCCCTCGGCGGCGTGCGTGTCGGCCAGCGCGCGCAGCGTCCCGGCGGTCTGGAGGGGGATGTCGCCGCAGGTCACCAGGACCGTGCCGGCCGCCTCCACGCCGTCGGCCGCCAGCGCCTCGATGGCGGTGCGCACCGCGTGCGCGGTGCCGCGCCGCTCGTGCTGCACGGCGGTGCGGGCGGCAGGGTCGGCCTCGGCGAGGTGCGCGGTGACGGCCTCGCGGCCGTGGCCGACGACCACGACGAGCTCGCGCGGGTCGAGCTCGCGGCAGGCGGCCACCACGTGGCCGACCAGGGGCCGGCCGCAGATCTCGTGCAGCACCTTGGGCGTGGCTGACTTCATGCGGGTCCCCTCACCCGCGGCGAGAACGATGATGGCGGCCGGGCGGATGGCGCTGGAGCTCACGGGATCGCGTCCTTCGGTCCTGGGGTGCGGTCTCTCCCGGGGGCTCTCGCCGCCCGCGATGGCGTGCCGGGGGAGAGCCGGGGGATCCTCGCAGGATACCGGGCACGCTCCGGCCGGGATCTGTGCCGATCCGGTCCGCGTCCGGTCCGCGTCCGGTCGTTCCTGGTCAGGCCCGCTCGGTGGCGCCGCCGCCCCGGGCGTCACGCTCGTCCGGCTGCTCCCCGTGGTACTCCTCGTCCTCGGGGGGTGGGGCCGGCCGTCGCGGTCGGCGCCCGGTGAGCGCGGCCAGCGTCTCGCGGATGTGGTCCAGGTGCGCCCGCACCTGCTCCGACCGCTCGTCGAGCTCCTCGATGATGAGGTCGCTCTCCCGCTCCACCCGCTCCCTGGCCCGCCGCGCCTCGGCGAGCAGCTCGGCCCGCCGGCTGTCCGCGGCCCGCTCGGTGGCCCGCGCCTCGGCCTCCGCGTCCGCCAGGTTCCGCCTGGCGTCGGCCAGCAGCGCCTCGCTCCGCTCCGTCAGCGCCCGCACCCGGGCGTCCACGGCCGCCTGGCGCTTCGTCAACTCCTGCTCCAGGGCGCGGGCCTCCCTGGTCTGCCGCACCCGCTGCTCGGCCACGAGGGCCCGGCACTGCCTGGTCACCTCGGCCAACGCCGCCGACGCCTCGTCGCGCAGCGTCATCGCGTGCTGTCGGGCCTCCGCCATCAGCCGGGTGGCGTGCGCGGAGGCCCGGGATATGACGCCGTCGGCCGCCGCGTCCGACTCGGCGCGCCGCCGGCTGGCGTCCGCCTGCGCGGCGGCCAGCAGCTCACGGGCGGCGGCGTCGGCCGCGTCGACCAGCTCCTGGGCCTGGGCCTCCGTGGACTCCCGCAGCTCGACCGCCTCGGCCTGCACCTCGGCGAGCAGCGCCATGGCGCGTCGGCCGAGCCCCTCGTACGAGGTGGGCGGCAACGCCGCGACGGACGCGGTGAGTCTGGCCGCCTCCCTGGTCAACTCCTCGACACGAACGCTGAGCTCGGCGAGCTGCTGCCACGCCTGGTCGCGTTCGCGACCCAACCTGGCCAGCACCTGGTCGACCTGCGCGGGGTGGTACCCGCGACCGCGAGCCTTCGGGAAGCCGGTCATGCGTAAATGCTCCCACCCCCGGGACGAAGTGCCGCTTCGATTGGCTCATTTCGCACGAGAGCGCCCGCCGGTCCGGCGGGCGACACCCTCGTCGACGAGGCTGCGCCGGCGCGCAATGTACACGCCGGCAGGGGCCTTACAACAATCCGTCCCACATCTGCTCGAGCAGCACGGACCACCAGTTCTCCGGGTCCAGCACCGCCTGCGGGTCGAGCGACGCCAACTCCGCCTGGAAATCGGTCGTCCAGCGGCCGGCCTGCTCCGGGTCGAGCCCGTAGCGCAGCCGCCACATCCGGCCCAACAGCGCCATGCAGCGGGCGAACTGAGGCAGCGACGTGTTCACGAACCGCACCGGCGACGGCTGCCCGTCCGGGCTGCCCTCCAACGGCACCGCCACCACGTGCGCCGTGCCGTACTGCACGCACAGCTGCTGCCCGAAGTCGCTGCCGAGCACCAGGTAGGAACCGGCGTCCATCGCCGGCCGCACCCCGCGCTCGGCGGCCAGCTCGGCCAGCGTCGGGATCGGCCGCCCCGGCTGGGCCTGCGCCCAGAAGATGGGCCTGATCTCGACGGGCAGACCCGACCAGACCAGCGACTGGGTCACGATCTCGGGCACGCCCTGCCGGGACACCAGCTGCGGCTGGTAACGGAACACGCCCTGCGGCCCGTACGCCTGCGTCAGCTCCTGCCCGATCACGTCGAGCCCGACGGCCGGCGCCGGCTGCTGCTGCGGCAACGCCGCCCGCACCGGCTGCGAGCGGGGCGGGCCGTCCGCGAACTGCTGCAACTCGTCCTGGTGCTCCACCAGATGCCGCACGCCCGCCTGCCGGGACGCGAAGTCCCGGCCGTAGGCGGCGGTGTGCGTGATCCGCACCTGCGGCCAGGTCTCGCGGATCATCCGGGCGCAGTAGCCGCCGGGCAGCTCGCACGACTGCAACTCGGTGTGCAGCTCGATCACCTGCTGCGGGGGCACGCCCATGGCGTGCAGCTCGTGCAGGATCTGCCACTCCGGGTGCGGCATGCCGGGCGCGGAACGGCGGATCAGCTGCTGCTCCGAGCCGTCGGCGGCGCGGTAGCGCAGCACGGCCATGTAGCCGGAGCCGACGGTCGGCTGCCCGGCCGGCGGGGGCGGGTAGCCGTAGCCGGCGGGCCGGCCGGCACCGCTGACCGGCGGCGGGGGAGGGGGCGGTGGGCTCGGCGGTCCGGCGGCCCCACCCTTGGGGGCCGGCGGCGGAGGCGGCGGGGGCACGGGCCCCGGCGCGCCGCCCGACTTGTTCACGGTCCGGCGCAGCGAGTCGATCATCTCGGGCGAGACGGCCTGCGTCGGCACGTAGTTGACGCCCCCGCCGGCGCCGGCGGCCGGCGCCGGGCGCGGTCCCGGCGCGGCGGGCGGCGGCGGACCGGGCGGCGGCGCGCCGCCGGGCCGGGCGGCCTTCGCCGTGTCCGCCGAGGACACGTCCCCCCGGCCGGAATCCGGCGCCGGGGACGGGGCGGGGGCTCGCGCCGGAGCGGGAGCCTGCTGGATGGCGGTGGGCGGCAGCGCGCTGCCCCTCGGCAGGATCGCCGTCCTGGCCTCGGACGCCGGCCCCGAACTCTCCCCGGCCTCGGCCACCAGGGGCGGCGCGAACACCGTGGCGGGGGGCGCCACGGAGACGTCCTCCTCCTCGGCGATGCTCGACGTGTCGGTGCCGTCCCACAGGGACGGCCGGCTCCCCGAGGTGTCCACGTCCGACCACGCCGGCGGCGGCCCGACCGGGGCGGGGGCCTGGCCGGCCCGGCCTTCACCGCTCATGGGGGGAGGCGGCATCGCGGCATCGGCCTGCCCCGCGCCGGCGACCGGCGGCACGCCCATGGGCGGCGGCGGCGCGACCGGGGCGGCGGGCGGGAAGTCCGCGTCGGGCGTGGAGGCGGCCCCGACGACGGCCGGCGGCGCGCCGAAGGGCGGCGGTGGACCGACCGGCGGCGGCCCGGACGCGGCCCGCCCGGCGTCGGCCGGCGGTGGCCCGGCTGGGGTGGCCGGCGGGAAGTCCGCATCGGGAGCGGCCTCGCCGACGGCTGGCGGCGCGTCGAAGGGCGTCGGGCCGGCCTGGCGGCCGGTGCCCGCCGGAGTCGCGTCGAAGGGCGGCGGCCCGAGCGGGGGGAGGTCTGCCGCGTCCGCGGCCGAGGCCGGCTCGGCGCCCGCCGCGGCGTCGCCCCACGCGGCGCCCGCAGCCACCGCACCCACCGGCGGCGCGCCGGCCGGGGCCGGCTCCGCCGGCTCCGGTTCCGGCTCGGCCTGGTGGCCGGCGCCAGCCGGGAACGGTTCCGGCTCGGCCTGGCGGCCGGCGCCAGCCGGGGCCGGCTGACCCGGCGGAGCCCACGGGCGGCCCGCCGGCGGCGGGGTCGGCGCGGCCGGCACGGCAGAGCCGCCACCCGCACCGCCACCGCCACCGCCGCCGTCCGCCTGGGCCATCGCGTCCTGGAGCCACTGCGGCGGCGTCAGCAGGAAGGACGTCGCGTGCAGATCCACCCGCTCCGGCTCCGCGGCCGCCGGCTCCTGGTCGTCCGCCGCCGCGCCGTACTCCTCCTCGTACCGCCGGATCACCTCGCTCACCGGCAGCGCCGGCCACAGCGTCGTGTCCCCGCTGTCCCGCGCTATCACCAGCCGGCCGCCGCCGAGGCTGTTCCCGTTCGCGTCCTCCGCCCAGGCCACGAAGCCCAGGTCGAACTCCCGCACCCGCACCTCGCGGCGCGGCTCACCGCCGGGACCGCCGTTCACCCAACGGTCGGCCCGCTCCTGCGCCTGCGCGAACGTCACCATCAGGCTCACTCCTCCACCGGAACGGCACGCGCGAATCCGCCGTCCACCATCAGCTTCGCCACGGTCTCCAGCTCCGGCGGATCGCCGGCGAGCCGCAGCAGGAAGTCGTCGAAGTCCGCCCCACACGGCAGCAGCAGCTCGGTGACCCGCTGCGCGATGCCCATGCCGTCACGGTCCCGCACGTCGTCGTAGGGGCAGAGCCAGACGGACCCCAGGTCCTCGCCGCGCACCTTCACCGCGATGATCCCGCCGTGCACGAAGGCCACGCCCAGGTAGTCCTTGGTGAGGTGGTCCCGCAGGCACTTGTTGATGTAGACCACGTCGTTGACCGCGGCCTCCTCGCGCAGCGTGAAGAACGGCTGGTCGATCAGCAGCCCCAGCTCCGCGTCGAGCGCCACGCCCATCGGCGCGCAGCCGCCGGCCGCCTTCAGGAAGGACCGGTACGCCTCCGGCAGCCGGTAGCCGAGCCGCTCCTCGGCGGCCCGCACCCGGTCCTCGGGGACGGCCACCGAGTGCGGCACCTGGAAGTGCGTGGGCCGGGTCTCGGCCAGCGGGCGGGTGCCGCGCTTGCTCTGGTCGACGACGGTGGTCGCGAGACCGCCGTGGTGCCGCAGCAGGGCCTTCACCTCGACCGGCACGAGTTCGAGGCGCCGGGAGTGCGCGACGTGGTGCCAGGTCCAGCCGTGCGGGGTCGCCACCGGCGGCAGGTCGGCCCACAGCTCGTGACCGGCGGCGTGCAGCGCCGCGTTGGCGGACACGTAGTCGGTGAGGCGCAGTTCGTCGACGCCGAAGCCGTCGGGCGGCTCGGCGATCTCCGCCGCGGCTCTCGCGTACGGGGAGAAGTCGGGGTAACCCTGTGCGTCCACCCGTATCCCCTGCGGGAATCGGGCCGCCCGCACCGGGTCGGGAAACTGCACCACCTGTCCGGCATACGCCCGGTTCGGTGGGGTGGCCTGCTGCCCGAGCCGCCCAGTCATCATGGCGTAACGTCCCCTGCCGCATTCATCACGCTGTACGCGCACAGCCTATGGGGTCGCGTCGACGGTGGCACGATCGTGCTCGTGATAGTGGAATCTCATGCCCCGGCGCCGGGTGAGCCCGGCCGACACCGGCGCGACGCGGCACCGCCGCCGCCCGCGCTGCTGCACCGCCGCGACGGCATCCTGCCCACCACCGCCGCCGCCCTGTCGCTGCCGGAGACCGGCGCGTTGACCGGCACCGCGACGCGCGCCGCCGAGGCGCCGGAGCTGCACCCGGTCGTCGAGGAGATCTACGCGGGGCTCGGCACGGGCCAGCGCGAACGCCACCTGGGGCGCTGCCCCGAGGCGGCGCTGCTCTCCCGCCACCTCCACCAGATCGGCGCCACCGACCTCGCCGAGGCGAGGGAGGCGCTGCGGGACGCGGGCATCACCACCCGCCACATCCGCGAGGACGGCGACCCGGAGCACGGCAGCTACGCACCGCACTGCCGATCCTGCGCGGTGCTGATCGCGCGGCTCGGGGTGCGCAGCTTCAGCGCGGCGCCGCTCGTCGACGACGCGCCGGCGGCCGGCGCGCCGTGGGGGGTGGGCAACGCGGAGGAGGCGCTGATGGCGGCGGGTTGGCAGCCGGGCCGGCTGCACGCGGCGCAGGCCGAACGCTGGGCGGACGCGCTCAGCGCGCACCGCTCCCCGCACGGGCACCCGCACCACCTCTTCCCGGCCGCGTTCGAGGCCTGGGCCGAACTCGGCGCGGTGACGCTGCGGCCGATCGGCCCCGGCGTGGAACTGGCCGCCTGCCAGGTGGTGATCGACCCGCTCCTCGGCCGGCACTGGGCCCGCACCCTCGGCGAACTCGGCCGGGCCCTGGGCACCGAACTGTGCCCCCTGGGCGCGGAGGGCGGCGGCACGGCACTCCTCGCGGTCGACCGCGAGGGACGGCTCTACTGCGTCGATCACACGGGCGACTGGTACCTGGGCCACGACGTCCTCACCGGCCTCAACACGCTCCTCGCTGGCGCTCGGCCACACCGCCTCACCGCCCCGGACGCCTAACGCGCGGCGCTGGCCGCGCGGGCTTGTGCCGCCGGCCCGGCGCTGCGCGCCGAAGCCGCATTGCGCGCTTCGCGCGGTGGGAAGCCGTCGTGGTGTGGGTTCCGCCCAGCGGCGGTCGCCGCCGGCCCGGCCGGCGGTGCCGGACCGCGCTACGCGCGGGCGACCCTGTGGCCGGGCGGTTTGCTCCGGCGGGCCGGCGCTTCGCCGGTGGGCCGCGCTTCGCGCGGTGGGAAGGCGCCGCAGCGGCCGTCGCTCCGCGCCGGGACGCACGCGAGCGGCCCGGCCGGACGGCTTGCTCCGGGCGGCCCGGAAAACCACGCGGCTCCGCCGGTAGGCCGCGCTTTGCGCGGTGGGAAGGCGCCGTGGCGGTGCAGCGGCCGTCGCTCCGCGCCGCGACCCGGCCGGCGATGAGACCACGGCCTCTGCCGGCTGAGCCGCGTCAGCGGCCGGCGCCCGCCCTCACCGCCTCACCGCGTAGCGCGCGGCGCTGCCCGCGCGGGCTTGTGCCGCCGGCCCGGCCGGCGGTGCCGGACCGCGCTACGCGCGGGCGGCCCTGTGGCCGGGCGGTTTGCTCCGGAGGTCCGGGGAGCGCCCCGGCTTCGCCGGTGGGCCGCGCTTTGCGCGGTGGGAAGCCGTGGCGTTGGCTCCGCGTAGCGGCTGGCGCTCCGCGCCGAAGCCCGGCCGGCGGCCCGCCGCTGTTCCGGCAGCCACCGGCCTGGCCGGCGATGAGGCCACGGCTTCGCCGGCTGAGCCGCGTCAGCGGGGCGTTCGGCGCCGGAGGGCCGCAGCCGCGCAGCGGCGGGCTCCGCGTCAGCGGCCGGCGTCCGCCCTCAGCGCCTCGTCGTACCGGACGCGTAGCGCGCGACGCGCCACCCTGCGGGCGGCCCGGCGCGGCGCGCGCCGCGCGCGGCGCGCCGGCAGGCCGGGTCAGCGTTCGCCGCGCTCGGCGGCTCGCAGGGTGTCGCGGTAGGTGCGGGCGGCCGTGCGGAGGGCCGTTTCGGGGTCGGTGCCGGCCGCTTCCGCTTCGGCGGCGAGCGCGAGCAGGCGGTAGCCGTAGTCGTCGGCGCCGGTGCCCGCCGGTTCCGGCGGGGCCGGCAGGCCGGCGCGGCGGGCCCGCGCCGCGAGTTTGGCGGCCAGCGCGAGGCCCGGCTGGGAGAGCGGCACGCCGTCCGTGACCGAGTCGCGCCGCTTCTCGGCGGCCTTCGCGGCGAACCACAGCGCCTTGACGTCCTCGGCCGTCTCGGCGCGCGCGTCGCCGAAGACGTGCGGGTGGCGGCGGACCAGCTTGGCCACGATGCCGGCCGCCACGTCGTCGATGTCGAACGGCCGCTCGGGGTCCTCCGCGGCGATCCGCGCGTGGAAGACCACCTGGAGGAGCACGTCGCCCAACTCCTCGCGGATCTCGGCGACATCGCCCGCCTCGATGGCCTCGACCAGCTCGTAGACCTCCTCGATGCCGTACCTGGCGATCTCGGCGCTGGTCTGCGTCGACGCCCACGGGCACTCGGCGCGGATGCGGTCCATCACCTGGACCAGGTCGAGCAGCCGCGCGCCCGGCAGGTCGTAGGAGCCGGGCAGCAGTTCCAGGGACGGCAGGGCGGTGGCCCGGCCGGAGCCGGCCAGGGCCGCCAGTTCCTCGGTGAGCCGCGGCTCGCCCTCGGCGGAGGCGAGCACCACCACGGTACGGTCGCCGGCGCAGGCCGCCACGAGGTCGGCGGCGCTCGGGTCCCGCGTCTCGACCGGGACGCCGGCGTCCTTGACGTAGGGGAGCTGCGGGTGCCCGGCGTCGCGGCACAGGACCAGGTCGGCGTCGCGCAGCTCCTGCCACGCCGGCCAGGAGAGCAGGCCGGGGGCCACCCGGTGGGTGGTGGTCAACAGCACGATGCGGCCCGGGCCGCGCAGGTCGTCGGTCGTCACGCCGTCGAGCGTAACGGCCGCCGCCCGCCGGCTACGCGGGGTCGACGACGGGCAGCTCGGCCTGCTCGCCGGCCCGCAGCCACGGCTCGTCCGCCGCGACCAGCATGACCTGACGCGCGTCCCACTCGCCGTACCGCGGGTTGACGTCCACGCCGACCCGCTCCGCGGTGCGGGTCAGTTCGTCGATCAGCAGCTGCTGGCCGTTGGGGTCCATGTCGGCGCCGATCCGCTGGGCGAGGCCCTGGAACAGCAACTGGCTGCGGATCGTCTCGTCGATCTGCTCGTCGCCGGCCAGCGGGACGCCGCCCTGCGGCATCAGCGCGGCCTGCCGCAGCTGCTCCTCGCCGCCGAGGTTGGCGACGACGTTGGCCCGCTCCTCCTGCACGTCGCGGCGGGTGACCTCGACGCCCGCGTCGGCGGCGGCCTGCTCCAGGAGCTGCATGTAGACGAGGGAGTTGACCGTCTGCTGGGTCAACGCGGCGGTGGTGGCGATCAGCTCGTCGGCGTTGGGCTGGTCGCGCTGCGCGTCGCGCACGGCGTCGACCCGCGCCTGGACGGTGGCCAGCGAGATGCTCTGGTCGCCGACGACGGCCGCGTCGCCCGGGTGGGCGTCGGTGGAGCAGCCGGTCAGCAGCGGGGTGGCGGCGAGCAGCGCGACGGCGGCGGATACGGACAGCGCGGACGTACGGCGACGCTTCACTTGAGCACTCCCGTGTGCTGATGATCCGGTCGGTCGAGGGTGGCCGCTCGATCTTATGCAGAGCAAGCGGCGAACACTAGGTCATCGTCACCCCCACCCGCCCCGGCCGGGGGGCCCGACTTGACCTTTCCCCTACGGGAGGCACCACCCTTCCTCGGGTCTCCCTCGGGTCTCCCCTAGGGGACGCCGCGACTTTCTCCGACCCCGGGGTCGTCCTCAGGGGCGACGCGGGGCCGGGCGACGGTTGCCTAGGCTCTGGGGGGAAATCGAGTGGGATTCCGGAAGAAGCGAACAAGGAGACGAGAGTGGCAACGGCTGTAGTGGATCCGGCGACCGGGGGCAGCGGAGGGCACTCGGCCGTGGCCGCGCGCGCGGAGAGCGTGGTCAAGTCGTACGGGGACGGGGAGACGCGGGTCGTCGCCCTGGACAACGTCACGGTCGACGTGGAGCGCGGCGGCTTCACCGCGATCATGGGGCCTTCGGGGTCCGGCAAGTCGACGTTGATGCACTGTCTGGCGGGTCTGGACACGGTGACCAGTGGGCGGATCTGGATCGGGTCGACGGAGATCACCGGTCTGAAGGACAAGAAGCTGACGAAGCTGCGGCGGGACCACGTCGGCTTCATCTTCCAGGCCTTCAACCTGCTGCCGACGCTCAACGCCATCGAGAACATCACGCTGCCCATGGACATAGCCGGGCGCAAGCCCGACAAGGACTGGCTGGACCGGGTCGTGTCCACCGTCGGCCTGCGCGACCGTCTCAAGCACCGCCCCAACCAGCTCTCCGGCGGCCAACAGCAACGCGTCGCCGTCGCCCGCGCCCTCGCCGCCCGACCCGAGATCATCTTCGGCGACGAACCCACCGGCAACCTCGACTCCCGCGCCGGCGCCGAAGTCCTCGGCTTCCTACGCCGCTCCGTCGACGACCTCGGCCAGACCATCGTCATGGTCACCCACGACCCCGTGGCCGCCGCCTACGCCGACCGCATCGTCTTCCTCGCCGACGGCCGCGTCGTCGACGAGATGCGGCAGCCGACGGCCGACCGGGTGCTGGACCGCATGCGTGGCTTCGACGCGCAGGGGCGGACGTCGTGACCGTCCTCAAGACCTCGCTGCGGAGCTTCTTCTCGCACAAGGGCCGGATGGTCCTGTCCGGGATGGCCGTGGTGCTGTCGGTCGCGTTCGTCTGCGGCACGCTGGTGTTCACCGCCACCATGAACACCACCTTCGACAAGCTGTTCGCGCAGTCCGCCTCGAACGTCATGATCGCGCCGGCCGAGCGGGACGACGAGGTCAGCGCCGTCGAGGGCGGCAGCGGCCCGGCCAACGGCGTCCCGGACACCGTGCCGGCCTCCGTCGTCGACGAGATCTCCTCGGTCGACGGGGTGGAGCGGGTCACCGGCAACGTGGCCGCCACCAACGCCGTGGCCGTCGACGCCGACAACGAGAACCTCGGCCCCACCACCGGCGCCCCGACCGTCGTCACCAACTGGTCGGACGTCGAGCTGCGTACCTCGGAGATCGCCGAGGGCCAGGCGCCCACCGGCCCGGGCGAGGTGATGGTCGACGCGGACACGGCGGACGCCAAGGGCATCGCGATCGGTGACGAGATCCGCCTGATCACCGCCATCGGGGACTACCAGACCACGATCACCGGCATCGTCGACTTCACCATCACCAACCCCGGCGCCGCCATCTTCTACCTCGACCTGGCGAGCGCCCAGGAGTACCTGCTCGGCGGCGAGGACGGGTTCACCACCATCTACGTCGACTCCACCGGAGCCGTCAGCGACGCCGACCTCAAGGCGGCCGTCGCGTCCGTCGTCGGCGCGGACACCTACAAGCTCCAGACCTCCGACGAGTACATCGAGGAGAACCGGGACGCGCTGGGCGAGGTCCTGTCCATCCTCGAGTACGTGCTGCTCGGCTTCGCCGGCCTGGCCCTGCTGGTCGGGATCTTCCTGATCGTCAACACCTTCTCCATGCTGGTCGCCCAGCGCACCCGCGAGATCGGCCTGATGCGGGCCATCGGCTCCAGCCGCCGCCAGGTCAACCGCTCGGTGCTCATCGAGGCGCTGCTGCTCGGCCTCATCGGCTCGATCCTCGGCTTCGGCGCCGGCATCGGCATCGCCGTGGGCCTGATGGCCCTGATGAGCGCCCTCGGCATGAACCTCAGCACGGAGGACCTGACGATCGAGGCCACCGTGCCGGTCGTCGGCATCGTGCTCGGCGTCGTCGTCACCCTGCTCGCCGCCTACATCCCGGCCCGGCGGGCCGGCAAGATCAGCCCGATGGCCGCGCTGCGCGACGCCGGCATGCCGGGCGACGTGCGGGCCGGCCGGATCAGGGCCGGGATCGGCGCGGTGTTCACCGTCCTCGGCCTCGCCGCCCTGGCCGGCACCGCCACCGTCGACTCGGCGGCGGACGGCGCCGGCTTCCTCGCCCTCGGCGTGGTGCTGAGCCTGGTCGGCCTGATCCTCGTCGGGCCGGCCCTGGTGGGCCTGGTGGTGCGCGGCCTGAGCGCGGTGCTGCTGCGCGGCTTCGGCCCGGTCGGCCGGCTCGCCGAGCGCAACGCCCTGCGCAACCCGCGCCGCACCGGCGCCACCGCCTCCGCCCTGATGATCGGCCTGGCGCTGGTCGCGGGCCTGTCGGTGGTCGGCTCCTCGATGGTGGCCTCGGCGACCGAGGAGATAGACGAGTCGCTCGGCGCCGACTACATCATCAACAGCAGCACCTTCGGGCAGATCCAGCCGGACGTCACGGCGGCGGTGCGGGACGTGGCCGAGCTGGATCACGTCACCGAGGTCGCCAACGTGCGGACCGAGGTGGCCATGCCGAACGGTGAGGACGTCGACGTGCTGCTGAGCGCGGCCGACCCCACCTACGAGCAGGACATCGCCATGGACGTCGTCGAGGGCGACCTCGGCGAGGCGCTCCAGCCCGGCGGCGTCTCGGTGGGCGACGAGGACGCCGAGGAGTACGGCATCGCGCTCGGCGACGAGCTGCCGGTGACGTTCGACGGCGGCACGGCCACCGTCACGGTGCGGGCGATTCTCTCCCAGGGCGAGGCGATGGCCACCGGCACCTGGAACCTCGGCCTCGAGACCATCCGCGCCGGCGTGCCGGACGAGGCGGCCATGCCGCTGCCGTCGCTGCTCTTCGCCGCGGCGGCGGAGGGCCAGCAGGACGCGGCCCGCGCCGCGCTCGACGCGGCCATGGAGCGCTACCCGCAGATGGAGGTCCGCGACCAGGCCGAGTACAAGGAGCTGATCCAGGACCAGGTCGGGCAGCTGCTCAACATGGTCTACGGGTTGCTGGCGCTGGCGATCATCGTGGCGGTGCTCGGCGTGATCAACACGCTGGCCCTGTCGGTGGTGGAGCGCACCCGCGAGATCGGCCTGATGCGGGCCATCGGTCTCTCGCGCCGGCAGCTGCGGCGGATGATCCGCCTGGAGTCGGTCGTCATCGCCCTCTTCGGCGCGCTCCTCGGCCTGGCCCTCGGCCTGGCCTGGGGCGCGGCGGGCCAGCAGCTGATGGCGCTGGAGGGCATGCGGGTCCTGGAGATCCCCTGGTCCACGCTCCTGACGGTCTTCATCGGCTCGGCGATCGTCGGCCTCCTGGCGGCGCTGATGCCGGCGTTCCGCGCCGGCCGGATGAACATCCTCAACGCGATCGCCACGGAGTAGGACCCACCCTTCCGAACGGCCCGCAGGCCCGGGTCACCGGCGCGCTCCGCGTGCCTGGTGCCCGGGCCTTCGGCTGCCGGCGGACAGGTCAGCGGTCGTCGAGGTCATCGGTGGGCGCGCGGCGTCGTGCCATGGAGCGCGGCGGAGGCTCGTGCCCGGCCGCTGTCGCCGTCCCGGTAGGGCGTGGGGCGGCCTCGATGAGGGAGAAGACGCTCGGCGCTGGCAGCTCGGAGAACGACGGTGCCGCGAAGCCGGCCTCCTCGCACAGCGTGGTGAACTCCTCACGGGTGCGTTCTCGGCCGCCCAGGTTCACCAGCATGTTGAGATCGCTGAGGTACCAGCCCGCCACCGTCGGATCCACCACCGGTGGCATCACCCGCTCGACGATCAGCACCCGGCCGTGGGCGGGGAGCGCCTGCCGGCAGTTCCTGAGGATGGTCACGCACCGCTCGTCGTCCCAGTCGTGGATCACGCTCTTGAGCAGGTAGAGGTCGCCGCCCTCGGGCACGGAGGCGAAGAAGTCCCCGGTCACCGCCGAGAAGCGGTCGGTCAGGCCGGCTCGCTCCATCGTCCCGGCGGCCTGCGCGAGGCCCCGCGGGGTGTCGTGGACGACACCCCGCACCGAGGGGAAGGCGCGCAGCACGGCGGCGAGCAGGGTGCCGTCCCCGCCACCGACGTCCACCACGGTGCGGTACCGCCCGAAGTCGTAGGAGTCGGGCAGCGTGGCCGCCGTGGCGCGGGTGGACTCGCTCATCGAGGCGTTGAACTCGGCGGAGAGTTCCGGGAGCTCCCCCAGCCGTTCGAAGAACCCCTTGCCGAAGACCTGGGGGAACGTGGGCTCCCCGGTGCGTACCGACTCCGCCAGGTCCTCCCAGGCGCGCACCATCTGGGGGTCGGTGAAGACCCGCGCCGGCGAGGCGTGGGAGCGCGGGTGCCGGGTGTCGAGCAGGCGGCCGGCGGGAGTGGCGCTGAAGACGCCGGGCCGGGACTCGACGAGCAGTTCGAGGGCCGCCAGGGCGCGCAGGAGCCGCAGCGTCGCCCGTGGCTGGGTGCCGCAGGCGGCGGCCACCTCGTCGGCGGCGCGTTCGCCGTCTCCCAGGGCGTCCATGACCCCCAGCCGGGCGGCCGCGCCGACGGTCTGGGCCGCCATGGTGCCGAACACCAGCCGCATCAGGTGCAGGGGATCCGCCGCGTCCGCGGGCGGTGCTGTGCCGTCTCCTTCGACTGCCGTCATGTCCGCCTCCTTCCCGGCCGCAGAGCAACTCGGGTGAGCCTTGCTTGAGTCGGCGGTGTGGTCAAGGGAGGTCGGGCCGCGCGGGCTCGGGGGCGAGCGGGTTCGGCAGGGTGGTCCACCGCACCGGCGGGTCCGGGGCCAGCCGCATCAGGGTCAGCGCCTTCGCCGGCAGTGGCGCCTCCCGTAGCGCCCGCTTCGCCGGGCCGGCCGGCAGGTCGGCCGTGGCGGCGGCGAGCACCGTGGCCAGCGTTGGCCCGTCCCCGGCGAGCGGCGCCAGCGACCCGGTGACCAGGCCGCCGAGCGTCTGCCGGCGCAGCGCCGCCGGGTCGTCGTTCAGCAGCCGGCCGGCCAGCGGCGGTGCCGGGAGGCCGTGGTGGGCGAGCCGGGCCGGGGAGACGCGGATGTCGGCGAGGTCCCGGTAGACCAGCCGCCTGGCCCACCCGTCGGCGTCCACGACGGCGAGCAGGTTCTGGCCGTGCGCCTCCAGGGAGAGGCCGAGGTCGAGCAGGTCAAGGCAGACGCCCACCGCGAGCCGCGCGAACGCGGTGACCCGGTCCAACCGCCGTTCGTACGAGGCGAACAGCTCCGGCAGCGCGGCCACCGGCACCACCCGTTCCCCCGCGCCGGGGTCGGCGTGGACGTGCGGCGACTCCCGTAGCATCGCCGCCAGTTCGGGCGTGCCGTCGCCGGCCGCCGCCAGCGTGCGGGTGACGTGCAGCCGGCCGCCGAGCCGTTCGGCGATCCCCGCCACGAACTCCGAGGTGGCGATGGCGTTCTCGATCGAGTACGGCGAGATGTCCCGCACGGCCGACGTCAGCCGGGCGCTCACCGTCGTCTTGACGTGGCGGTCGTCGCCGAGGTCCAACGTCCGCAGCGCCAGCAGCGGATGCCCGTCGGGGCCGGGCAGCAGCGTCCGGTCGGCCAGCACGTGCGCCGCCTGCCACGGGTGCACCGGCACCAACACGGCGCCGCCGTCCCGCAGTTCGGCCGGCCACCCGCCGTGCACCCGGGCGGCGTCGGCGACGGGCGCCAGCCGCAGCGACACCACCGGCCGGTGCTCCGGCGCGTACGCCAGCTGCTCGGCGGCCGAGAAGCCGGGCCGCGAGCGGCAGTTCGGGTGGTAGGGGTGGCCGTCCCGCGACAGCTGCTCCCACTCCCAGGGCGCGGCGGGCGGCCGGGACGGCGGCGGCGCGGTGCGGGAGAGCGCCAGGGAGGCGACGCTGTGGTCGAGTTCGGCGGCGAATCCGGTGCCGTTCGTCACAGCGAGCGCCGTCAGCAGCTCCGCCGGATGGTCGTACCGGGTGCCGTCCAGCTCCAGGGCGGGGACCGAGGTGCCCGTCGCCCACGGGTCGCACGCCGGCCCGCGCAGCCGCCGCCCGTCGGCCAGCCGCAGCGTGACGCCGTCCCCGCCGGTGGCCTGGTCGGCGACCCAGGGCAGCGGCTCGTGGGTCAGGCCGCGCCACAGTCGGGCCAGCACCGCCGCCCTGGCCCCCGGCAGTTCGGCGAGGTACGCGTCCACCGCCCCGGGGCGGGCGGCGGCCAGTTCACCGGCGAGGTTTCGCTCCGCGATGGTTCGACACACCAACCCGTCCTACCGCATCCGATCATCCGACACACATACTGACGTGCGATGGATACCTACGCCGTGGCGGCCGACGAGCTCGCCGTGACGCCGTTGCTCAACTGCCTGGTCAGAGAGGCCACCGACCCGGCGGGCGAGCCGCGCGCGGGGCGCGCCACGCGCCGACTGCGGTACACCGGCCGGCTGTTGCGCGTCCGCGCCGGCCACCGCCCGTCCGAGCCCGAGCTGTGGGCCGGCGGCGCGTGGCGACCGCTGCGCCACGCCGCCCTCGTCGACCTCGTCGCCGAGGAGATGCGCGCCGCCACCGGGCGCCCCAACGACCCGCTGACCGCCCAGATGGCCGCCAGCCGCACGGTCGTCGAGGCGCTGCTGGCCGCCCGCGACCGCGCCACCCCGCCCGACGACCCGTGGCTGCGCTCCGAACAGGCCCTGGTCATGGGCCACCCCTTCCACCCGTCGCCCAAGGCACGCGGCGGCGGACCACCCGCCGACTGGCTGCGCTACGCGCCCGAGGCGTACGCCCGTTTCCCGCTCGCGCTGCTCGGCGTGCGTGAGGACGCGGCGATCGACGAGGGCGACGCCAGCGCGCTGGACGCCCTGGGCGAGGCCCCGCCCGGCTACCGGCTGCTCCCGGTCCACCCCTGGCAGCTCGAACTCACCAGCCGCATACCGGAGGTGCGGGCCGCCTTCGCCGACGGCCGCCTCGTGCGCGTCGGCGTCACGCCCTGGGAGGCGGTGGCCACGGCCTCGGTGCGGACGGTCCACGTGCCGGCCAGGGACCTGTTCCTGAAGTTCAGCCTCGACGTGCGGATCACCAACGACGTGCGGCGGCTGTGGCGGGGCGAGTTGCGGCAGGCCAGGCACAACGACCCGTTGGTCGCGGCCGCCTTCAGGGAGACGGACGGTCCGGTCGCCTGGCTGACCGAGCGCGGCCACCGCACGGTGCGCGGCCTGGACGAGACGTTCCCGGTCCTCGTGCGCGACGGCCTCGGCGCGCACCTGCTTCCCGGCACGACCGCCGTGCTGGCCGCCGCCCTCGCCGAGGGCTTCGACGGCAGCCCGCTGGACCGCGTCACGGAGCCGTCGACCTGGTGGTCGGCCTACCTGTCCTGCGTCGTGCCGCCCCTGTTGGAGGCGTACGCCCGGCACGGGGTGGTGGTGGAGTGCCACCTCCAGAACACACTGATCGCGGTGGACGCGGCCGGCACCCCCGTGCAGGCGGTGTTCCGGGACGCCGAGGGGTCCCGGGTGATCCCGCAGATGTCCCGCGCCGACGCGTGGCGCCGACTGGTGTACTGCCTGCTCGTCAACAACCTCGCCGAGGTGGCGGGCGCGCTGGCCGACCGCTTCCCGGAAGCGGCCGGTGCCCTCTGGCCGGCCGCACGGCGGGAGTTCGAGCGGTTCGCGGCCGTGCGGGACGACATCCCCGAGGTGACGGAGCTGCTGAGCGCGCCGACGGTGCCGGGGAAGGCCAACCTGCTCTCCAGCTGGCTGGACGCCGGCGCCACCGAGCCGCGCTACGTCCCGTTCCCGAACCCGCTCGCCACTCTTCCCGAACCGGCGGACACCGGCCGGTGAACGTCAGAGCCGGCCGGCCTGGACGTGGGCGATGAAGCGGCTCCAGCCGCGCGCGGGAAAGACGATGGCGGGCCCGGCGGGCTGCTTGCTGTCGCGGACGGGAAGGACGCCGGGGTATCCGTCGGCGATCTCCACGCAGTTGTTCACGCCTCCGTCGCTGTAGCTGGACTTGCGCCAAACGGCGGTGCTCAGGTCGACTCCAGCGGATCGCATGGCAGGGTCTCCATCAACTGCTCGATGAACGTCACGGATTCCCGTGACGAAAGGGCGAGATCTCTCACCGCATCGTAGGACAGTCGCAAATCCTCGACATCCTCCGCGACATCGAACAGTTCCCCGTTCTTGGCCCCTTCCAGCCAGGCTGTGGTCTCTCCATCTGCCGTGCGCAGCAGCAACAGTGACTCGCCGATGAGCTCAAGAAGGCCCGCCGAGTAGGGCAACACCTGGATCACCACATGTGGTTCGGCGGCCAGCTCCAGCAGCCGGGCCAACTGTTCGCGCCACTCCGTCGGATCGGGTAGGGCTCGCCGTAGCGCCGCCTCGTCCAGGACCATGCGTACGAGGGGCGCTGGATCGCGCCGCAGCAACTCCTGTCGACCGAGTCGGGCGTCCAGCTGCTCCTCCAACTCCGGAATGTCTTCCGGACCGTGGGGCGCGGAGAAGAGCAGCGCCCGAGCGTACGCCTCGGTCTGGAAGAGCCCCGGGATCAGCGAGACGTACTGCTCGATGACGGCTGCTTGCGCCTCAAGTTCCAGGACTCGCTGGTACTTGTCGCGGAACTTGCCCTTCGCCAGCGCCAGTTCCCAGAGGATCGACAGGTGCGGCGTCGTCCCGTACAGCGTGTCCAGCGCCTCGATGAGTTCCGGGCCGCCGAGGCTCTTGCCGCTCTCCACGCGGCCGAGTTGCGTGTGGTCGTAGCCGACCTTCTCGGCCAACTGCCGAAGTGACCGGCCGCTTTCCTCCCGCAGCCGTGCCACCTCGATCCTCAGCATGCGGCGCGGCGAGACGCTCGGTCTTCCGGAGATCGGCTTCCGTTGCGGCATGGGAACACCCTTTCGTTGCACTTGGGTTGCCGGCGATACGGCAACAGCTGGCCCTGGCCGCCACGGCTGACGAGCCGTCACGCTGGGCCGGTGCACCAACCTGCCACCGGCCGCACATGTCCGGCAAGATATTCCAAATGCGAAATTCCGTGCGAAGTGGAACCACTCGGCGACGCCGAACAACGCTGTGCCCTGGACGCCGGGTAGTGCGAGGGGCGTCGGGTCCTTGTTCGCGCGTCTGGGCGACAGCCGCGTGCGCGGCGGGATGGCCGGCGTGGTCACCCGAGCGTCAGGAACGTGGCCAGCGCGACGACGAGCGCGCAGCCGGCGAGCACCGGCGCCCAGATCTCGGCGCGCGAGGTCGTCCGGCCTGGTGCGCCCTGGTGGTGGGCCGCCTCGTCCCAGAAGGAGCGGGGGCGCAGTCCCGGCGGGTCCGCGCGGAGCACTCGGAGGGTGGTGCCCCGGTGGACCGAGAGGCGTTCGCCGGAGACGAAGTGCAGGCGCACGGCGCCGCCGTCGAGGTGGGTCCTCGCCACGACGATCAGCGGCCGGCCGCCGACCGTGACGACGTCGCCGCGCAGGACGGCGGCCGGGTAGGTCTCGACGGTGTCCACCCGGACCGGCGCGCGGCTCACCGTCGACCGCCGCTCTTCAGCTCGACGTTGGTCTCGCTCTCCGCGTTGACCCGCCGCACCCGGGCCCGCAGTTCCGCCAACACCGGGCTGGACTCGGCCTCCTGCGAGGCGGCCTCCGGCTCCGGTTCCGGTTCCGGCTCGCGCTCGGTGGATGGGGGAGGGGCGGCGTGCGTCATCTGCGTCGATCTCCGTTCGGTCACGTTCCGTCGATATGGACTCGATCCAGCGTGACGGAGTTCGAGATGGGCAACCAGAGGAATCCGGTGCCGTACGGAGGGTCGGCGGGGAGGCTGCGGACCGTTCCCACCGGCCACGGGCGGCGACGCGCGCCGTTCCGTCCCGGATCGCCTACCCTCCCGACCGGAGGTGATGCGCCCATGACGGTGCTCGGGGTCGACATCGGCACGTCGAGCGGCAAGGGGGTGCTGGTCGACACGGACGGCACCGTGCTGGCCACGGCGACGCGCCCGCACGAGGTCGACCGGCCACGGCCGGGGCACGTGGAGATGGACGCCACCGTGTGGTGGGACGAGTTCGCCTCCATCGCCCGCGAACTGACGTCGCAGGGGCCGCCGGTGACGGCCGTCGGCGTCAGCGGCATGGGCCCGTGCGTCGCGTTGACCGATGCCGACGACACCCCGCTGCGCCCGGCCATCCTCTACGGCGTCGACACCAGGGCCACCGCGCAGATCGCCCGGCTCACCGCCGAACTCGGCCGCGACGCCGTCCTGGAGCGCTGTGGTTCGCTGCTGTCGACCCAGGCGGTGGGCCCGAAGATCGCGTGGGTCGCCGAGCACGAGCCGGAGTTGGCCGCGCGGGCCAGGCGGCTCTACATGCCGAGCTCCTACCTGGTGCGCCGGCTCACCGGCGCCTACGTGCTCGACCACCACTCGGCCAGCCAGTCCGTGCCGCTCTACGACTCGCTCGCCCATGACTGGTACGGCCCCTGGGCGGAGCGCGTCGCGCCCGGCGTCGAACTGCCGCCGCTGCGCTGGCCCGGCGAGGTCGCGGGACACGTCACGGCCGGGGCGGCGGCGGCCACCGGCCTGCCGGCCGGGATCCCGGTCACCGCCGGCACCGTCGACGCCTGGTCCGAGGCGTTGAGCGTGGGCGCCACGGACACCGGCGACCTGATGCTGATGTACGGCAGCACCATGTTCCTCATCAACACGGTCGCCGAACGGCTGCTGGTGCCCGAGCTGTGGAGCACCGTGGGCGCGCTGCCGGGGACCCGCAGCCTGGCCGGCGGCATGGCCACCTCGGGCGTGATCACCGACTGGCTGCGGCAGTTGTTCGGCTCCCCCGAGCACGCGGCGCTGCTCGCGGAGGCCGAGGCGTCGGGCGTCGGGGCGCGCGGGCTGCTGATGCTCCCGTACTTCGCCGGCGAGCGGACACCCGT
Organism: Streptomyces millisiae; assembly: GCF_031845425.1. Taxonomy (NCBI): domain Bacteria; kingdom Bacillati; phylum Actinomycetota; class Actinomycetes; order Kitasatosporales; family Streptomycetaceae; genus Streptomyces; species Streptomyces millisiae. Next base: position 95,006 of record NZ_JAVREM010000015.1, on the reverse strand, counting down.
CGCCGATCCGGACGCGCGGGGCGTGATCGCCGGCCTCACCGTCTCGCACACCCGGGGCGACCTGTACCGGGCCGCGCTGGAGGCCACCGCCTTCGGGGTGCGCCACAACGTCGAGGCGATGCGCGCGGCCGGCGCCGACATCCGCCGCGTGGTGGCGGTCGGCGGCGGCACCCAGGGCGGCCTGTGGACCCGGATCGTGTCCGACGTGACGGGCCTGGAACAGGAGATCAGGGCCGTCACGCTGGGCGCCAGCTACGGCGCCGCGTTCCTGGCCGCCGGCACGGTGGGCGCGCCGTCGATCGACGCCTGGAACCCGGTGGTCGAACGCGTCACCCCCGACGCCGGCCGCCGCCGGGCGTACGACGAGCGGTACGCGCTGTACCGGCGGCTCTACCCGGCGACCCGCGACATCGCGCACGCGCTGTCGCTCGCCGCGCACGCCGGGGTCGAGCCGTGAGCGGTGGGCCGGCCCCGGGGGCGTGGCCCGGCGCCGGAGCCCCCTCCACTCCGGCGCCGGGCCGGCTCATGGGGTGCGCAGCTCGCCGGGTGTGGCGCTGGTGCGCACGGAGCGGGCGGCGACGCCGAGGTTGATCGTGATCAGGGCCAGCGCGCCCGTGCCCAGCAGGGCGAGCGGTACGACCGGCAGGTCGATCGGCCGCACCGTGTCCGGAGACACGACCTCGGCGGTGCACCTGGGCGGCGCGCCCTCGCAGGCCTCCACGAGCGTGCCGTCGACCACGACCTCGTCGCCGGCGTAGCCGCGCGCGAGCATGGCTCCGATGAGCACCGCCAGGGCGACGGCCGGGACGGCCGGCGTGAGCGTCCGCCAGGCGAGCGCGCGGATCAGCACCCCGCGTGGGACGCCGGTGGCCAGCAGCGCGCTGTGGGCGCGACGCCGGGCGAACACCCGCTCCAGCAGGGCGACGAGCAAGCCGCCGGCGGCCACCGCGAGCGCGACGAGCGTGGCGAGGGCGAACGACTCGGCGCTGTTGACGTAGAAGTCCTCGTCGAACGACAGGTAACCTTCGGGCCGGCCGCCGAGCTCCCGGTAGGCGGCGTCGGCCGCCTCGTGCGCCTCGGCCGTCGTGACGAACCAGGCACGCACCACGAGGGCGCCCGAGCCGAGGAGCACCGCCGCCAGCAGCGCGCCCAGGGTGCGGCTGCCGTGCCAGGGGTCGGCGATCAGGTCCCGGGCGGCGATCAGCGACGCCGGCCGCCGGGAGAAGCGAAGCAACAGCCTGCCGGTGGTCGCGGAGATCCAGCCGACGCCGAGCACCACGCCGAGGATCGCCAGCGCCGAGGCGGGCAGCATCAGGAAGGGCACCATAGACGCGCCCCCGCCCCCGACGACCCTCGGCAGCAGGGCCAAATGGCCGCCGACGCCGAGCACGATCAGCGCCGCGGGCCACGGGCGGGGCGCCCGGCGGGTGGCCGAGCGCCGCACGCCGAACGGCGTGGCCGTGACCCGCCGCAGCAGCACGGCCGCGGCCAGCATCGACAGCAGCGGCACGCCCAGCAGCACGGCGACGTAGGCCGCCGGCGAGGGCAGCACGTCGGTGGGCAGCGGCAGTCGGCCGCGCGCGTCCGGCCGGTGCAGGAGTGGGCGGGCAGCGAGTTGGACGGCGACCCCGGCCAGCACGCCGAGCAGCGCGGCACCGCCGGTCTCCACCACGGCGAGCGCGACGGTCTGTCGGGGGGTGCCGCCGGCCAGCCGGATCGCGGCGAGGCGGCGGTCCCTGGCGGGGGCGCCGATCCTGGCGCACTGGCCGGCCAGCGCCAGCACCGGCAGCGTCAGGAGCAGGACGACGAGGGCGACGCCGGGCCGGAGACCGGGCTCGCGCAGCAGGGCGTTGGTGTACTGGTGGGAGAGGCCGTCGACGCCGGCGCCACCGAGGTCGGGCGGCTCGATGGCGGCCACGGTGGCGGCGGCCAGCAGCGCGAGGGTGGCCAGCGCGGCGCTGGCCGCGGTGAGGGTGACGCGCAGCCGGTCGCCGCCGGTGCCGGCCAGGGCCAGCCGGGCCAGGGTCGACACCCGCAGCTCGACGCCGGGCAGGCCGCCCCGGGCGTGGGGGACGCGTACCGCGTCGAGGGCGGTCACCCGATCGCTCCGGCCGCTATGCCGAGGCCGCCCGGGTCGAGGACGCCGTCGCGCAGCACGATCTCGTCGTCGGCGTATCCGGCGACGGTGGCGTCGTGCGTGACGAGCACCACGCTCATGCGGCGCTCCCTGGCCAGCTCGACGACCAGGCCCAGCAGTTGCTCGCCGACCAGGCGGTCGAGGGCGCCGGTCGGCTCGTCCGCGAAGAGCACGCTCGGCTCGGTGACCAACGCCCGGGCCGCGGCCACCCGCTGCTGCTGGCCGCCGGACATCTGCCCGGGCACGGTCTCGGCCAACTCCCGCACGCCGAACCGGTCGAGCCAGTCGAGGGCGACGGAGCGGCTCTCCCGCCGGCCGTGGCCGGCGAGCAGCAGCGGCAGGGCGATGTTCTCGGCGGCCGTCAACTCCGCGACGAGCAGCCCGAACTGGAAGAGCACCCCGAACTCGTCGCGGCGCAGCCGGGAGCGCTCCGTCTCGGAGGCCGTGTCGAGGCGGCGGCCGCGGTAGTGGACCTCGCCGGCGTCCGGGCGCAGGATGCCGGCCAGGCAGTGCAGGAGCGTGGACTTGCCGCAGCCGCTCGGTCCGGTGACGGCGAGGATCCGGCCCTCGCCGAGCTCCAGGTCCACGCCGCGCAGCGCGGGGGTGGGACCGTAGGACTTCGTGACGCCGCGTGCCTGTAAGAGGGTCATCAGCGCACCTCCCGGTGCAGTTCGGCGACCCGATCGAGCGTGGTGCGCAACCAGCGGAGATCGGCGTCGAGGTGGACGATGGCGAGGTCGGCGGCGATCACGTCGCCGAGGGACGCCGCCGGGTCGGTCTTGACCGCGGTCAGCTCCCGCAACCGCGCGGTGTGGGCGGCCCGTTGGGCCAGCAGGTAGGCGTGCGCGCGCTCGTGCCCCTCCGCCACCAGGGCGACGACGACCTTGGCGAGCAGCGGGTTCGCCGCGTCGGGGGCCGGGGGCTCGACGGTGCCCAGCCACGCCGCGAGCGACTCCCGGCCCGCGTCGGTGAGCTCGAACAGCGTGCGGTCCGGGCCCCCTTCGCGGTCGTGGCCGGCCTCGGCCACCAGACCGTCCCGCTGCAGCCGGCCGAGCGTGCCGTAGACCTGCCCGAACGCCAGCGGCCTGGCGCGCGGCAGGCGGGCGTCGTACGCCTTCTTGAGTTCGTAGCCGTGCTGGGGCCCGGCGGTGAGGAGCCCGAGCAGCACGTTGGCGGCCAGTGACATGCCGACCACTATTCCCCGAGAGAATAGTCGCGTCAAGGGGTACCCGTGCCAGGGTGGTTTGTTCGTCGGGGAACTACCGGTCGGACAGCCCGGTCGTCCGCAGGGTGATGTTGAGCCGGCCGGCGCGCAGACCGGTCGCCGGGTCGGCCGTGCCGGGTATGACTTTCGGGACGCCGTGGTAGGCCAGGCGTGAGGGCCCGCCGAAGACGAACAGGTCGCCGGAGGCCAACTCCACGTCCGTGTAAGGGCGGTTGCGGTTCTGCGGGTTGCCGAACCGGAAGACGCAGGTGTCGCCGATGGAGAGCGACACGACCGGCGCGAGGGAGCGCTCGTCCTTGTCCTGATGCATGCCCATCCGCGCCGCGCCGTCGTAGAAGTTGACCAGCGCCGTGTCCGGCTCGTACGCGGCGGCCCCCTCGACCAGCCCGTCCTGGTAGGCGTCGGCCACCGCCTCCCGGCCCAACTCGCCCAGCCAGTCCGGGAAGTCGACCACCCGTGCGCCGTTCACGTCGTCGGCGGTGCGGGTGTAGCGGTAGGGCTGCCAGTGCCAGCCCACGCAGACCGTGCGCACCGACATCACCCCGCCGAGCGGCAGCCTGGTGTGCCGCATCGGGACCGGGCCCGTCGCCCAGGCCCGGCAGGCCGCCACCAGGTCGCGCTGCCGGTCCTGGTCGAGCCAGCCGGGGACGTGCACGGCGCCCGGCGCGAGCTCCGTGCGGAACAGCGCGGTCACGGCCGGCTCGCCGGGCCCGTCGACTCGCGGACCACAAGCTCCGGCGGGCGCAGCGACGGCGGTTCGGTGACCGCCCGCTCCGGGTCGAGCAGCCGGAACATCTCGGCCGCCGCGGCCTGGCCGACCCGGAACAGGTCCTGGCCGATGGTGGTCAGCCGCGGGTGGACCCACTCGCCGAGCGGCAGGTCGTCGTAGCCGATCACCGACAGGTCGCGCGGCACCTCGACGCCGAGCCTGCGGGCCGCGTTCATCGCCGCGACCGCCATCGTGTCGTTGGCGAACAGCACGGCGGTGGGCCGCTGTTCGGCCGGCGCCGCGAGCAGTTCCTCGGTGGCCGCCACCGCGCCCTGCGCCGAGAAGTCGGAGCTGACGAGCCGGCCGGGCCGCAGCCCGAGTTCGGCGAGCGTCGCCTCGAAGACCCGACGGCGGAACACCGTGTGCACCCGGTCCTCGGGGCCCGACACATAGGCGATCGCGCGGTGCCCGAGCTCCACGAGGTGCCGCACCGCCGCCCTGACCCCGGCCTCCTGCCCGCCCGCCTGCACCGACACCACCGGATCGGCCTGCCAGGGCACGCCCACCAGCACGGCGGGCAGCCGCAGTTGGCGCAGCAGCTCGAACCGCGGGTCGCCGATCCGCGACTCGGTCAGGATGACGCCGTCCACCCGCCGCTCCTCGGCGAGCCGCCGGTAGGCCCGCTCCTCGGCGCCGGGCTCCTCGCCCACGATGTGCAGCAGCAGGCCGTAGTCCGCCGGCGCCAACTCCCGCTCGATGCCGGAGATCAACACGGAGAAGTGCGGGTCGGTCGCCAGCAGGTCGGAGGAGCGCCCGGCGACCATCCCGATCGCCCGGGTGCGGGCGCCGCGCAGCGCCACCGCCGTCACCGAGGGCGACCAGCGCAGCTTGCCGGCGGCCTCGAGCACCCGCTGCCTGGTGGGGGCCGAGATCCCGGAGCGGCCGTTGACCACCTTGGAGACCGCCGACACCGAGACGCCGGCCAGCGCGGCCACGTCGGCGATCGTCGGCTTGGCGGCCGGCCCGCGCTGCCGCTCGCTCCGCTTGGTGTTCCGCTCTGTCACCTGTGCGTCACCCGTTATCCCCGTCCACCCGGTCTGCCGGCTGTGGCGTGAAGTGCACCACCGTAGCAGCGGCCGGCGGGGCCGCCGCTGGCGAGTGAAAGGGCTCTCAGCCCCAGCGGAGCACGGTGACTCGGCTCAGCGGAACGCGTCGACGTTGCGGGCGACCCAGTCGGCGAACGGACGTGGGGCGCGGCCGAGGACCCGCTCGACGTCCGGGCTGACCCGCAGCTCGGCCGGGCTCGGTGCACCGAGGATGTCCAGGGTGTCGTCGGCGAGCTCGGCCGGCATGCTTTCGGTCATGGCAGCCCTGGCCTCGTCGCGGGTGAGCTCGTGAAACCTCACGGGCGAGTCCAACGCGGCGCCGATGGCCGCCGCCTGTTGGCGTGGAGTGATCACCTCCGGGCCGGTCAACTCGTAGGCGCCGCCGGTGTGCCGGTCATCGAGCAGGCAGGCCGCCGCGACCGCGCCGATGTCCGCCGGGTCGATGATCGGCACCCCGATGTCGCCGAAGGGCGCGGCGACGACCCGTCGCGCGCGGACCGACTCAGCCCACCACAGGGCGTTGGAGGCGAAGCCGCCCGGCCGCAGGACGGCCCACTCCAGGCCGGACTCCCGCAGCGTGTCCTCCAGCGCGCGCATCGCGATCCGCGTCGTGCCGAAGGGCCTGGTCACCACGCCCAGTGTGGAGAGCAGGACGACCCGGCGGACCCCGCTGTCCGCGGCTTCGCCGATGATGTCGGCGGGGCTGGCCCCCGTGGTGTGCAGGTCGCCGGAGAGCAGCAGGAACAGCGCTTTCGCTCCGTCAAGGGCGGGCCTGAGGCTGGCCGGCTCGGTCAGGTCGGCCACCCGGTGGTGGACGCCGTCCGGCACCGCGGTCGGGTGCCGCGACACCGCCGTCACCTGCTCGCCCGCCTCGGCCAGCGCCCGCGTCAACGGCCGGCCGACGTTCCCGGTAGCCCCGGTCACCACGATCATGATCAGCTCCCTGTCAGGTGTCCTTCTGTGGCCTTCACGCTAGGAGTGCGGGCTAACTTTTGGTAAGGGCATACCTTTGGGTAAGCTCCTGCCATGGTGGGAGGCATGCAGCACAGGCCGGCCGAGGCGGGCAAGCGGTATGACGTGTTTCACACGGACTGCCTCGCCCGCGATGTGGTCGACCATGTGACCAGCAGGTGGGGCGTCTGGGTGCTGATCGCCTTGCGGAGCAACGACCTGCGGTTCTACGAGCTGCGCGAGAGCATCCAGGGCATCAGCGAGAAGATGCTCGCCCAGACCCTGCGCGCCCTGGTCGAGGACGGCCTGGTCTGGCGGGAGGTGGAGCCGACGACGCCGCCCCAGGTCACCTACGGGCTCACCGAGTTCGGCCGGGACGTCGGCGAGCCGTTGACCGAGCTCTTCGACCGGATCACCCGGCGGCTCTCCGCGCCCGGCGCGCGATAGCCCGACCCTCCCGGCGGCGGCCACGCCCGCGTCAACGCCTCGACAGCGGGTTGGTAAAACGATATACCTACCGGGATCTCGCGCTGGAAGCCGGAAGAAACGGGAACGATCGATGAGGCGTAACGCGGCCAAGCTCACGGACGGCGGCGGCGAGCCCGCCGTCTGGATCGGGGTCAACTACTGGTCACGGACCGGCGGCCCCCTGATGTGGCGGAACTACCGCACCGCCGTCATCGACGAGGAGCTGCGCACCATGCGGGAGCACGGCATCACCCTCACCCGCTCCTTCCTCTACTGGCCCGACTTCATGCCGGCCGAGAACACCCTGGACGACGAACTCCTCGCCCACTTCGACGACTTCCTCGACCGCCACCAGGCGCTCGGCATGACCACCATCCCGACCTTCATCGTCGGCCACATGTCGGGACAGAACTGGGACCCCGCCTGGCGCGCCGGCCGCGACATCTTCTCCGACGCCTCCTTCCTGGCCCAACAGGAGTGGTACGTCGGCACGCTCGCCGCCCGCTGGAAGGACCACCCGGCCGTCGCCGGCTGGCTGCTCACCAACGAGATACCGATCTACGCCCACTGGCAGTCCCGCGGCATCGGCACCGTCGACCACGCCGCCGTCACCGCCTGGGCCCGCACCCTCATCGACGCGCTGCGCGCCGCCGGCGCCACCCAGCCCGTCTCGGTCGGCGACGGCGCCTGGGGCGTCGAGGTCACCGGCGCCGACAACGGCTTCCGGGTCCGCGACCTCGCCCCGCTGATCGACTTCCACGGCCCGCACGTCTACCGGATGGAGACCGACGCCGTCCGCCAGCACCTGGGCGCCGCGTTCGTCTGCGAGCTGCTGGACATCGACGGCAAGCCGGTGATCATGGAGGAGTTCGGCCTCACCTCCGACTACGTCTCCGAGGAGAACGCCGCCCACTACTACCGGCAGGTGCTGCACAACACCCTGCTGGCCGGCGCCACCGGCTGGATCCCGTGGAACAACACGGACTACGACGACCTGTACCAGCAGGAGCCGTACAGCCACCACCCGTTCGAGATGCACTTCGGCCTCACCGACCACCTCGGCCGCCCCAAGGAGCAGTTGCGGGAGGTCAAGCGCTTCACGGAGATCCTGGACCGCGTCGACTTCCCCCGGCTGCACCGCCCCGACACGTCCGTCGCCCTGGTCGTCTCCTCCTTCCTGGAGCGGATGTACCCCTTCACTCAACCCGAGGACGCCACCAGCGTCTTCGCCCACACCCGGCAGGCGTACGTCGCCGCCCGCGAGGCCGACCTGCCGGTCGGCGTGGCCCGGGAGGCCGACGGGCTGCCCCAGGACTGCGCCCTCTACCTGCTGCCGTCCGCCAAGCAACTCACCGCCCCCGGCTGGCGCTTCCTCACCGAGCGTGCCGCGGCCGGCTCGGTCGTCTACGCCTCCTACTTCGTCGGCGAGCACGCCACCCAGCGCGGCCCCTGGTGGCCGAAGCTCGACGAGACCTTCGGGGTGCGGAAGGCCCTGCGCTACGGCCTGACCGACCCGATCGAGGACGACGAGCTGCGGATGGTCTTCCGGCGCGACTTCGGCGCCATCAAGGCCGGCGAGGAACTGGTCTTCACGGTCGCCGGCACCGAGAACTCCCGCACCTACCTGCCCGTCGAGCCGGACGGCGCCGAGGTGATCGCCGTCGACGCGCACGGCCGCCCCGCCCTGCTCTCGCACGCGGTCGGCGGCGGACGGATGGTCCTGTGCACCTACCCGATCGAGCACATGGCGGCCGTCACCCCCCGCGTCAACCCCGAGCCCACCTGGCGTCTCTACGCGGCCCTTGCCGCCGAGGCCGGCGTCACCCCCGACGTCACGGTGGACGACCCCCGGGTGCTGGTCGGCACGATGACGCACGAGGACGGCTGCTCCTTCGTCTGGTTCGTCAGCCAGCACGACCAGCCGCTCTCCCTCACGCCCACCCTGGCCACCGGCTCCCTCTTCGACCTGGACGGTGCGAAGCTGCCCACCGTCGAACTGCCGCCCTTCGGCGTCGTCGTCGCCGAACTCGCCCGCTGAGGAGACACCAGCCGATGAAGATCACCTCCGCCGAGACCATCGTCACCAGCCCCGGACGCAACTTCGTCACCCTCCGCATCACCACCGAGGACGGCATCACCGGGCTCGGCGACGCCACCCTCAACGGGCGCGAACTGTCCGTCGACTCCTACCTCCGCGACCACGTCGTCCCGCTGCTGATCGGCCGCGACGCCGGCCGCATCGAGGACACCTGGCAGTACCTCTACCGCGGCGCCTACTGGCGGCGCGGCCCCGTCACCATGGCCGCCATCGCCGCCGTCGACATGGCGCTGTGGGACATCAAGGCCAAGGCCGCCGGCATGCCGCTCTACCAGCTCCTCGGCGGCGCCTCACGCAGCGGCGCCCTGGCCTACGGCCACGCCTCAGGACGCGACATACCCGAGCTGTTCGACTCCATCCGCGCCCACCTGGACGCCGGCTACCGCGCCATCCGGATACAGACCGGCATCCCGGGCCTCGACTCCGTCTACGGCGTCGCCGCCTCCGCCGCCGGCGGCGGCGAGCGCTACGACTACGAGCCGGCCCGCCCCACCGCCGTCCCCGTCGAGGAGACCTGGGACACCCGCGCCTACCTGCGCCACATCCCCACCGTCTTCGAGGCGGTACGCGCCGAGTTCGGCCCCGAACTGCCGCTGCTGCACGACGGCCACCACCGGATGACCCCCATCCAGGCCGCCAAGCTGGGCAAGGCCCTGGAGCCCTACGACCTGTTCTGGCTGGAGGACGCCACCCCCGGCGAGGACCAGACCGCCCTGCGCCTGATCCGCCAGCACACCACCACGCCGCTGGCCATCGGCGAGGTGTTCAACCACGTCCACGACTACACCACGCTGCTCTCCGAGCGCCTGATCGACTACGTCCGCTCCGCCGTCACCCACACCGGCGGCGTCACGGCGATGAAGAAGCTGCTCGACCTGGCCGCCGTCTACGGCGTCAAGTCCGGCATGCACGGCCCCACCGACATCTCCCCGGTCGGCCAGGCCGCCGCGCTCCACCTCGACCTGGCCATCCACAACTTCGGCATCCAGGAGTACATGCGGCACTCCGCCGCGACGCTGGAGGTCTTCGAGACCAGCTACCGCTTCGAGAACGGCCTCCTCCACCCGTCCGACACGCCGGGCCTCGGCGTCACCCTCAACGACCCGGCCGCCGCCGCTCACCCGTACCAGCCGGCGTACCTCCCGGTGAACCGCCTCACCGACGGCACGGTCCACGACTGGTGAGGCCCGTCCCCTGAGCCCGGCCGCCGGCTCGCCCGCCGGCCGGGCTCAGAGATGCACGACGCGCAACACGGTGATGGTGAGGATCGGGTCGGAGACGAGGTACATGACCTGACCGCCGGAGCCGAAGTCGCGCCACCAGATGCCGTCGCGACCCTTGCACGCCCCGTCGTAGGGGTCGTCGCGTATCTCCAGCTCCATGTCGTCGTACGCGGCCCTGGCCGCGCGGGGCAGCGTGTTCCGCTGGCGCTTCGCCACGTCGACGTAGCGAATGTCGTAGATCACTCCCTATGGCTGCCCGTCGTCCTCCGCCAACATGCTGAGGTCACCGGCCTCGATCCGGCGGGCCAGCTCCAGGTCCTGGGCCAACTGCTCGGGGTTGGCGTTCCGGCAGGCGGGGGTCCACCACTCGTGGACCACCAGCAGCAGGTGCCGGTGGTCGAACGTGCGCTCGGCGCGGTCGGCCGCGCCGTCGAAGTCCAGCGCGAACCGCGACCGGTCGTCCGGCGTCAGCGCGGCGTAGACGGCCGGCCCCGTGCGGTCGACCCAGCGCGTCGGATCCTGCTGCGACCGGTGGTGCGGGCGGCGCGTGATCGTGGCGTCCCGCTGCGAGCGGAACCGGTCGGCGTCCACCACGTCCTGGTCGCCACCCGCCGCCTCCCACCACGTGCGGACGACCTCGGCCAGCGGCTCCACCTCGTAGGTGATCCGCGCCCCGCGCAGCGCGAAGGCGAACTCGTCCTCGAACTCCTTGCGCTGCGAGAGCGCCAGCGCGCCGGCGACCCGCCCGCCGTCGAGACCGCCCATCCGGCTGATTCCGTCACTCACCCGCGCAAGGATGTCACGGATGCCGGTCCGCTTCGTACGCGTCGAGCCCAGGCCCCTCGGCGGCCGTCCTGGACGCCGCTGTTTATGCCGGAACGCGCATAGCCGGTGCCTGAACGTGACCGGCGGGGCATCAAGCTTCTACCGTGCTGCTGAGCGGACCCAGGAGTGTCCGACAAGAGGGGAGCGGGGACATGGCGAACGCCCTGAGACTGCGTCGTCTGACCGGCGTGGGCGACGGGGAGTGCGGCGAGGGCGACTGCCCCAACGTGTATCTCACCGACCGGCGGTCATTTGTCGTGCAGGGCAATCAGTTTCACGGCTTCCGGGTCCCGGAGGGCGAGGGACTGGTCGAAATCCCGGAGGAGGTGCTTCGTGAGGCCTTCCGTGCACTTGGATGGTGACGAGTGGCGCCGCTGCTTCACCTCCATGAAGCACGACGCCTGGCGGCTGGAGACGTTGCCGGTGTACACCATGCCGCAGGAGGCGGAGAAGTTCGCGCGGTTCCGCGCGGGGGAGCGGTCGCCGGACGACCACACCTCGGCCTGGATGGACGACATCCGGCACTGGCGGGGCCAGGGCAGGACGGTGGGGCGTGTGCACGTGCTGAGGCGTCCGCTCTCGGACTACCTCCGCTTCGAGTTCGAGTACTACTACCGTCATCACGTGCGGGCCGGGGAAGAGATCCGGATCCTGGACCTGACGGACCGCGAGAACCCGGGCCTTCCGGACCAGGACTTCTGGATTTTCGACGATTCCAAGGTGGTGCTGATGCACTACCGTTCGGACGGCACCCAGATCAACCGTGAGCTCCATCAGGGCGACCCCGCGCCCTATGTCGCCTGGCGGAAGCTGGCGGTCTCCGAGTCGATTCCGTTCACGGAGTATGTGAGACGGTTTGGCGCTTGATCCCGAGCGGCGAGGTGATCCCAAACGGGAACTGGCCGAGGCGCTCAAGGAGTTGCGCCTGCGAGTCGGCCTCACCGGAGACCGGCTCGCACGGCGGTGCAATATCTCGCAGTCGAAGATCAGCAGAATCGAAACAGGCAAAGTGCTGCCCAGCGTGGTCGACGTCGAGCGGATAGTACGCGCTCTCGGTGCACCGGCCGACATAGTGTCCGAGTTGATGGCATTGGCCAGGATGGCGAACACGGAATGGCAGGGGCTACGGTCCCTCTACCGTAAGGGGCTGCACAGGAAGCAGAACGAACTGGCCGACCTGGAAGCTGGGACCAGCGAGTTTCGCTATTTTCTTCCATCGGTGGTCACCGGTCTGTTGTCCACGCGTCCCTACATGCGGGCGACGCTCCGACGTGCTGGTTCAGACGTGGATCGCATCGTTGACATGAAGATCGCACGCCAGGAAATCCTGGAAGACCGGACCAAGGCCTTCACCTTCCTCCTCACGGAGCAGGCCGTGCGATGGCCCCTCGTGCCGGCCGCCGAGATGGCCAGACAGATTGATCGCCTGAAGATGCTGTCCCAATGGCCCAACATAAGGATCGGGGTGCTGCCGCTGCGGGGCGGTATTCCGGTCATGGCGCTGAGTACCTTCACGGTCTACGACCGCACGCTGGCAACTGTCGAAACCACTGCCGGGATCGTCATCCTGAGAGATTCCAGAGATGTGGCCGCATATCTCGGCTTGTTCGGCGAGCTTGAGGAACGGGCGCTGTTCGGGGCGGCGGCAGTTCAGCAGCTGTCTGAATGGGCGCAGGATTTCGAGTGATGTGAAGCGGAGGAGGAGCGAGCGGATGACCCGTGTTCGAGAATGCGAAGCAAAGGTGTTGGGCATCGATCCGTACGACATCGCACAGCGTATTTCGGATGCCGGTGGCGCGTTCGTGTCTGATCGGTTGATGCGCCGCTATGTGTATGACCTTCGGCCCCCGGAACCCGGCAAGTGGGTCCGGCTTCGGGACAGCGGCACGGAGGTCACCATCTGCGTAAAGGAGATCGTTTCCAGTGCGGTGGACGGTGTCCTGGAGACGGAATTGGCCGTGATGGATTTCGATGCGGCCCACGGGCTGTTGCAGAACCTGGGATTCACCGCCAAGGCGTATCAGGAGAACCGGCGTGCCTCGTGGCGGCTCGGCGCAACGCGCCTGGAGATCGATTCCTGGCCGCTGATTCCGCCCTACCTGGAGATCGAGGGGGACGGCGCGGAGGACGTCTACCAGGCCGTGAAGCTGCTGGGTTTCGGCCCCGGGGTACTGACCAGCGAAAACACCACGGACGTGTACCGCAGGTACGGAATCGACCTGGAAGCCGTCACGGAACTGCGCTTCCCCGCACAGACGGAGAAATGAGGTTGACCGTCGTGCCGGACCCGCTTGATCTCACTGGGATCCCGATCGAGGTACGTCCCGATCGAACGGTACGCGTCAAGATCATTGACGCCTGCGGACTTGCCTGCACCTTCTGCCACAACGAGGGGACTCCGGTGACGGCCGACAACCGTGATCGGTCGCCGCAGGGCTACACGGGTGGCACTGGCCCCCGGACCGGGCGGGTGTCCATCTATGTGGCGACCAACCGGGCTGGATTCCTCTCCACACGCATCGAGCCCGGACCCGACTTCGCGCTGGCGCTCGCGGCCATGCGGGGCAGTCTGGCCATCGAGGAGGTGCACTTCACTGGTGGCGAGCCGACACTGCATCCAGAACTCCCGGAACTGGTGGCGCTTGCACGCTCCATGGGCCTGACGGTTGGCCTGACGAGCAACGGAGAGAACGGCGCCGCGGTCATCCCCGCCGCCGCCGAGGCGGGGCTCGACCGCATCAACCTCTCGGTGTTCGGCACGACCCCGTCCGAGCTCGCAGCCGTTCAGGGGAGCCGCCTGGCCGGGGTGGGCCTGGCCGCCAGAAAGCTGGCCGCCCTCGATCGCACCATCGAGGCTGCCATCGCCCACGGAGTGAAGGTGTCGGCGAACATGGTGGTGCCTGACGGAAGTCACGTTCCCCGGGGACTCCGAGTCCTTGACACATACGGCCAACACGTCGTGGTGCGCCTGCTGCTCAACCTGGAGACGGCCGACGCGTCCAGCGAGGCGATGCGTGAGGTGCTGACGATGGTGGGGGCGACTCCGGATCGCCACTTCGTGACGGCGGGAACATCCGACCAACGCACCCGTTATCGCCTGCCCGACGGCCGCACCATGTATGTGAAGACCATTCGGCCGGTGCGCCTACCTGGCACGTGTGCGGGCTGTCACTTCAACAACCCGCGAGATTGTCAGGAGGGCTACTACGGGGTCCGCCTCTACAAGTCGGCCGAGGGACCGTTCATGGTGGGAGTGTGCATCCGACGAATGGACCTGACCGTCACGCTCGGTGAGTTCGTGATGAGTCGGCTGAGCCGCGAGGTTCAGGAACTTCGGGGCGACGAGATGGCCCGCTTGACCACCCTGGCGCGGGAGAGCGGGTCGGCGGGCATCCCGGTCTCCGACGCGAAGAGCTCAGCCGGCTCGTTGTCGTGAGCGGTGGGCCGATGGGGCGGCCTTGTTACCTGGTCACTCCACCACGTAGGGGCATTCAGGGATGCGGGTCCGGTTCGTACGCGTCGAGCCCCGGCCCCTCGACGGCCAGCGCGACGAGCCCGGTGGCGGTGCCGGACGCGTGCCGCTCGCCGGCCTCCCACCGGACGCCCCACCCCGCGGAAACGTCGACCCGCGCCCCGTCCGCGCCGGCGACCCAGCCCTCGCCCGACACGACGAGGAACAGTTGCGTCGCCGAGGCCGGGTGCGCCCCGATGGTGCCGCCGGGTTGGACGGTCAACCAGGTCAACTCGACCGGCCCCTCAGCCGAGGCCGCGACCCGGGTCGCCACCACCCCGACGCTGCCGTACCGATCGACCGACCGCTCACCGCGGTCGAACCGGAACACACGCATGCCTCTCCTCCCACGAAGCCGTGCCGCCCGGGTGATTCTCGCGGGATCGACGGCAGTCGGCCACCGCCTCCGCTTGCCGAACGGTCAGACCTTGATGACCTCGATGGCGGGTCCGCAGAGCAGGCTGATGTCCTCGGGGTCGGACGTGAGCACGGAGACAGGGCCGGCTGCTGTGCGCGCCACGGCGGCGAGGACGGCGTCGATGGCGTACTTGTGCCCGTGGAGGCGGTGGTCGCGCAACAGGGCGGCGGCTTGATCCGTGACGTTCCTGGTGACGTCCAGGACGTCGACCCGGGAGAGCACCCACCGGATGCGGGCCGGATGGACGCGTTCGTAGTCCGCCTCAAGGGTGGTCATCGCCGTCGTGGCCACGCGCGCCCCCTCCTCGCGAGCCGCCTGGACGAGGGCGATGACCGCGCGATCCTTGATGTAGAGCTTCGACAGGCCCTCGCTGTCGAGCATGAGCGTGCCGGGCATCAGGCCGCGGCCTGGCCCGAGTCACCCCGGTCGTGACGCAGCAGGGCGCGAGCCGCCTCCACCTCCTCCCTCGTCAGTGGATCGTTGTCCGTCTCGAAGTCGGCGACGATCTCGCCCAGCTTGTCCATGGCCACGCGCTGTTCCAGGGCTTCGGCCACGTACGCGGAGAAGCTGCCCGGGCCGACGTGGGCGCGCACGGCCTCGGCGAGGTTCTCGGGGAGGCTGATCGAGTATTTCTTGCTACCACTCATACTGCTGATGCTACCAGCAGTGGCAAGGTGGGTGTCGTCAGCGGTTCCCACAGGTCACGGTCACTGGTACCACCTCGCCGACGCCCCGGGGATCAAGGTGGGCGGCTATCCGGGCTGGACGCAGGAGCCGTACTGGCCCGACTGCCGTCGAGGACCGGATCGCCGGGGAGCCCGACCGCGCCGCGCTGGACGCGGCCGGGCTGATGCGGCGGGTTCAGCCGACGCTTACCTCGTCGAAGACGGCGGTCGTCGGTGTCGCCGGGGCGCGGGAGCACACGACGAGGCCCGCGTAGTAGGGGGCGTCGCCGAAGTTCGGGATGGACACCTCCGCGAGTGGCGTCCAGGTGGTGCCGTCGTCGGAGACGGCGGCGGTGAAGGTGGTGCCGGCGCGGATCAGGCGCAGCCACAGGGGGAGGGCCGGCGCGGTGGCGGTCCCGGTGAACGCGCTGGCGCCCGCCACCGTGGTGCGCGACATGAGCCGTGGGGTCGTCCCGCCGCTGAGGATCGCGCCCGCCGCCAGGTCGAACGGGGAGAGCGACTTCGCCATCAGCAGGCCGACGCGGTCGGCGGTCACGGCGCCGGAGCGGGAGAGGAGGCGGGCGGTGAGGGTGGCGTCGCCGCTGAGCGGCCGCCGGGCGAAGTGGCCGGTCATGCCCTGGTTGTTGACGGACAGGTCCGTTCCCGCGCCGCGCACGGTGAAGCGCCCGGTGCCGGCCTCGTGGGTGGTGTTGCCCGCGGCGCGGAGCGCCACCACGCCGAACGTGCCGTAGTGGCGCTCGTCCACGATCAGGTCGCCGAGGTCCCCGGCGGCCCAGGGCGCGGGCGGCGGTGCGCCGACCGCGAGGGTGAGGCCGCCGGTGGTCGAGCCGCCGGCGTTGGCGGCCGTCACCGAGACGGTGAACTCGCCGGTCTGCTCGGGGACTCCGGAGATCAGCCCGGTGCGCCGGTCGAGACGCAGCCCCGTGGGCAGGCCCGCGGCGGAGAACCGTCCCGGGTGGTGGCTGGCCCGGAGGAGGTGGTGGAAGGGCACGCCCAGGGTGGCGTAGGCGACGCCGGGGCCGGTGAGCTCCGGGGCGCGCGGGGTGGGCATGGTCGCGCTGGCCGTCGTCGAACGCGGGCCGCTGCCGGCGAGGTTGGTCTTGGCGACGGCGTAGCGGTGGGTGCGTCCCGGCGTGCCGGTGGGGTCGGTGTGCCGGATGAGGGTGCCGAAGCCGACCGGGCCGACGTCGGTGGCGATCTCCCGGCCGTCGCGCAGCACGGTGTAGCGGGCGGCCGGGTCGGGGTCACGCCAGCTGAGCTCGACGGCGTCGGGCCCGGCCGTGGCCGTCAGGTCGGTGGCGGTCGTGGCGGGGCGGGGCACGGACCAGCCCGCACCGCCGGGCGCGGTGAGGCGGACGTTGTCGAAGGCCGCCGTGCCGGTCTCGGCGTGGGCGGCGTCGACACCGAGGCAGGAGGAGAGGACGAGACCGGCGCGGAGGGTGCCGCCGAGGGCGGGCAGGCGGGTGGTGCCGACCTCGGTCCAGACCGTGCCGTCGGGCGAGATGGAGCCGGTGAAGCGGGTGCCGCGCCGCTCGAGGCGCACCCAGTACGGCATCCGCAACCGGTAGCCGTCCCCGGCCCCCTCCACGTGGGGCGCGGCGAGCGGGGTCGCGGAGTCGGGCAGGGTGCCCAGCTCCGAGATCGGGAAGGCGGCGGCGGAGGTGATCGCCGCGAGCTGGGTGGGCGGCACCGGGGTGCTGCCGGTGCCCGAGGTGGGGCCGCCCGGCTCGGCGCGGGTGGTCCACACGCCGCTGAAGGTGTGCAGCGGCAGCCCCTGGATCAGCATCGCGGCCTGCGCGGCCCCCGCGTCGAGGGAGGCGCGCATCGCCACACCGACCTTGGCGTACTGGGAGCTGAGGGGCCACCCGACGCGGGCGACCAGGACGCCGTCGCCGGCGAGCGGGAGGTGGACGAAGTGCGCCGCGTCCGCGGTGCCGCCGATGTCGGCGCCGCCCGCCTCGACGGTGAAGCGTTCGCCGTCGAAGGCGGCGGTGCCGGGGCGGCGGACCTCGCCCACGTCGGTGGCGGCCCAGCGGCCCGGCAGCCCCGCCGTGGCGGCGATGACGGCGGAGTCGGGGCCGGTGCCGGAGGCGTTGCCGGCGGTGGCCGAGTAGTAGTAGGTGCGGCCCGCGTGGGCGGTGGTGTCGGTGTACGTCGGCTCGGTGAGGCCGTCGGCGAGGGTCTCGTACGGCCCGGCGGGGGCGGTGGCGCGGTGCAGCGCGTAGCGGTCGGCGCCGACGGTCGGGAGCCAGGAGACGGTGACCTCCCGGCCCTCGGCCGGGGCGGTGTGGAGCCCGGCGGGGGCCGCGGGCGGGCCGGTCACCGGCACGGGCCCGGCACCGGCGTAGGTGAAGGTGCCGAAGGACGGCAGGTCGTCGTTGGAGCCCTCCACCCGGCTCGCCACCACCCGCGCCAGGTGGGGGGTGGCCAGGCCACGGACGCCGGCGTAGTGGGCGTGGAGCATCTCGTAGATGGGCGGGAGACTGCCCCGGGCCCGGTCGGAGACGGTCTGCTTGAGGTACTTGCCGGTCCGGTCGAGGTCGGGGGTGAACGGCACGTCGTCGCCCAGGTTGTAGCGGGCGGCGTACTCGGCGTTGGCCAGGATGCGGTGGTCGGCGAAGCCGTAGAGGTCCACGCCCTGGTTCCAGGCGACCTGGGCGGCGTCGGCGAGGAGGCCGACGGCGAGCTGCTCGTGTCCCTGGTCGCGTCCCGACTCCTGGCCCTGGCCGGCGTCGGTGACGATGCGGCCCCGCACGCTGCCGTTGCCCGCTCCGGCGGCGGCGAAGCGCAGCGCGTCCTCGAAGAGGGTGCGGTCCTCGCAGAAGACGCCGATGGCGAGGACGGTCTGGACGGCGGTGAGGTCCCAGTTGCCGTTGGCGTAGAGCATGTAGCCGGAGACGGCCGGATACCACACGCGCAGGAAGGACTCCTCGCAGCGGGCGAGGTCCGCCGCCGCCCAGCCGTCGTAGCCGCTGTGCCGCAGCAGCTCGGCGGCGTTGACGAACTTGAAGCCCTGGAGCCCGGCGCCGAGCGGGCCGTCGGCCCCGGTGACGGCGGTGAGCGAGGCCGACCAGGCGTCGAGGATGTCGCGTGCCTTGTCGGCGTGGGCGCGCTCGCCGGTGACGCACCACATGAGGGCGTTCTGGTAGGCGGCGGCCGAGTCGGCGACCGCCTGGGACATGAAGTTGGTCGGCCCGCGGCCCCAGGAGGTGATCTGCCCGGTGTTGGCGACGGGGTAGCTGGCCTGGGAGCGGGGGTGCGCGGCCAGCGCCTGGAAGCCCGCGTACTGCGGGGCGGACCGGGAGGCGACGGCCTCGCGCATCCGGGTGAGGTCGGCGGCGGTGTGCAGCAGCCCTGGGTGGGCGAAGCCGGAGGGCGCCGTGCCGGCGCGCGCCGGGGCGGGCAGGGCGAGGCCGGCCGGGCCCGCCGCCAGCAGCAGGGCGGAGGCGGTCAGGAAGGTCCGCCGGGTGGGAGGTGTGGTCACTGGCCGGCCGCCTCGGCGGTGGTGAGGAAGCGGAGGTCCCGGACGTGTTCGTTGACGAACATGGGCACGCCGTCCGAGGCCAGGTACCAGTTCGGCTTGCCGGTGCTGTCGGCGATCACCCTGCCGTTGACGAGGAGGTTCTCGAAGGTGACGTCCCTGATGACGCGGTCCGCGTCGAGGCCGGCGATCAGCGAGAGGTCGGCGTTCGTGCCGGTGTAACTGAGATTCCTGAAGTAGACGTTCTCGATGCCGCGCCCTGGCGTGGTGTTCCACTTCGGGTTGTTGGTGATCCGCATGTGGACGAGTTGGCCCTGCCGGAAGTCCTCCACCCGGATGTCGTCGAAGCGTACGTTCCGGACGAGGTTGCCGTCGCCGACCATGAAGGCGATGGCGCCCTGGTAGAGCACCTGGGGTTCCCGGTGGTCGAGGATGTCGATGTTCTCGTAGCGCAGGTTCTCCAGCACCTCGGGGGCGTCGGGGTCGGGGTTGCCGTGCACGCCGATGTTGATCGGGTGGGCGACGTCGGCCCAGAGCGTGCTGTTCCTGACGGTGATGTTGCGGGTGTCGCCGTAGAAGTCCCAGCGGTGGGTGTAGAGGGCGATGGAGTCGCCGGAGGTGCGCAGGAAGCAGTCGTCGATGGTGACGTTCTCGGAGCAGTAGAGCTGGATGCCGTCGCCCCAGCCCTGGTGGCTGAAGGCGCGGAGGCTTCTGATGGTGAGGTTCCGGGACTCGGCGACCCTGACGTTCTCGTACCGGGGGTTGAGGATCGTGACGCCGTCGATGGTGACGTTTTCACAGTCGCGGACGAAGACCGCCCCGCCGGGCGTGTTGTAGATCACCCCGCGACCGGTCAGCCGGGCGTTCTCCACCCCCTCGAAGACCACGGCCGAGGTGAGGACGGCGCCGGCGGCCAGGTGGACGGTGGTGCCGCTGGGCACCCGCAGCGTGCGGTCCGGGTGGGTGTGCAGGCCGGGACCGAAGTGCATGACCCGGTGGTCGCCCTCGGCGGGCGGGTCCTGCTCGATCGGGTTGGCGAGCAGGTGCAGGCAGTCGAAGATCCGGTCGTCGACCTGCACGACGAGGTTGCGGGGCCGGTCCAGGGTGAAGCGGGCGGTGCCGCCCAGCACCTCGGGCGTGATGCCGTACGAGTCGGGGCGGACCCGGATGTTCTCGCCGCCGCCCCGGTTGTAGGTCACCTCGACCTCGACGGCGCCGGAGAAGTCGAAGGCGGCCAGCGAGGAGCTCTGCGCCTGGTTGCCGCCGGTGACGGGGTTGATGAGGGCGAGCCTGACCAGGTGGACGGCGAGCGTCTGCCAGGTGCCGCCGACGGGGCGCACCCTGACGGTGAAGGCGCTGTTGGTGGGGACGCTGGGGAGGGGCGGGTGGACGACGACTCTATCGCCGGCGGGCTCGGTCTCCGCCGCGTTCGGCGCGGCGGCCCGCGCGGTGCCGGCGAAGCCGGCGACGTAGCCGGCGACGGCGGTCGCGCCCACGGCCTGGAGGGCGGTGCGGCGGGAGGGCGAGGTGTTCATGGGCATCCCTTAGAAAACGAAATCTAGTAACCGGTTTCTCAACCCTTGGTCGGGGGTGACGACGTCGGGGTTGGCGGGTGCTACGCGACGGCGCCGGCGGACGCCGGGACCGGGGCACACGGGTTCGCACCCGCGGGCGGCCAGAGCCTCGGCGCACGGCACGACCCTGTCAAGGCTGCCGGCGGTATTTCGAAACTTCCGGAACGGGCCGGAACCACGTCAACGCCCTCCGGCGGGGCGGCCGGAGGGCGCGAGGCACGGCAGGCGACGGCGGCCGCGTGGTGTTCGCCGGGGCGGAGTGGGCGAGCCGCTCCGGGCCCGGCGTCAGCCGGCCCGTTCCCGCTCCGCGGAGGGAGGCCGGCGCTCCCGCCGCCGTCTACTGCCCGGGCGGCGGCTTCAGTTCGCTCGGCTGGACGATGACGAAGCCCTCGCCCTGGAGCGCGAGCTGCATGGCCTCGCCCGAGCCGCCGCGCAGCATCGAGCCGAAGCTCTGGCTCTGGTTGATCGAGGTGTGCAGGTTGGCCGACCAGCCGACGACCGCGTCCGTGTCGACGTACACCGGGGCCTGGGCGGAGACCGGGATGATGATGGGCTCGCCGTCGGAGATCAGTCCGATGCGGCCCTGGCCGGTGAAGAGGCAGTTGAACAGGCCGCCACCCGTCATGCCGGCGCCGCCCACCATCTTGATCTCGTAGGAGAGGGTCGGGTCGAAACAGAGCACGTTGCGGCCGTTGATGGACAGCGCCTCGCCCGGCTGGTCGAGATCCATCACGAAGCAGTTCTGCGAGTTGTGCGCGAACCACACCTCGCCCTGGCCGCGCACGGCCATCAGCGGCAGGCCCTCGCCGGTGACGGCGCGGCGCAGGAAGTTGCCCACACCCTGGGACTTCACCTCGAACTGCAGATTGCCGCGAAAGGCGACCATCGAGCCCTGACGGGCGTGGCACTCGCCGTTGACCACGTACTTGATGGCCTTGGCGTGCTGAAGGGACATGCCAGGCGCGGTGGGCGGCTGGGCCTGGTATTCGGGTTTGAAAAGGTCACTACGCACGCCGCACAGCATAGACATTCGGTCAATGCGAGCAGAAGGCGGGAGAAGGGACGGAAATTTTGGTCGCTTTCCGTAGTCGGGCGAGGTGAAATCTCGATCTGTCGAATTTCTCGGGAATTTGGCTACGCTGACCGGCGCCAACTGACGACGAGGGGGAAGGGGCCGGGACAACCATGGCTCTGGAGAAGACATTTCGCGCCGTGGCCGTCGGCGACGGGGGAGACGGGCGGTGGGCGGCGGCGGCCGGGGCCGCGTGGCCCGAGGCCGAGAAGTGGCTGACCGACGAGGGGCGGACGGCGGCCGGCGCCGACGCGGCGCGGCGGCTTTTCGACACGCGTCTGCCGGAGCTCGTCCCGGTGTTGGAGCGGCTGGCCGCCCAACTCGACCGGGGGCGGCTCGGCGAGACGTTCCTCACCCAGGCCGCGTTCCGGCCGTTCTTCGCCGGCTGCACCCAGGCCGCTTTCGACGGGGTCCTGCTGCGGAACTACGACTTCCCGCCGGAGGAGGTCGAGGGCACCTTCGTCAGTTCGAACTTCCTGCGGCCGGTGATCGGTTCGCAGGACGGGATGTGGGGGCTGCTCGACGGGATGAACGACGCGGGCCTCGCGGTCTCGCTGACCTTCGGCGGCCGGCTGGTGCACGGTCCTGGCTTCGCCGTGCTGATCGTGGTCCGCTACCTGCTGGAGACCTGCGACACGGTGGACGAGGCCCTCGCGGCCCTGCGCCGGACGCCGGTGGCGCTGGCGCAGAACCTGACGCTGGTCGACCGCGAGCGGGCGGTGACCGTGCACCTCGGGCCCGACGTCGAGCCGACCGAGGCGGAGGGCGGGGCGCTCGCCTGCGCCGCCAACCACCAGCACCTGCCGGTCCCGGAGGAGCAGGAGCGGGTGACCAACACCGGGGAGCGCCTGGCGGCTGTGCGGGCCGTGGCCGAGAGCGGAGATCCGGGGGCGGTGCGGAGGGCGTTGCTGCGTCCGCCGCTCTACCGGTACGGCCACGAGGACGCGGGCGGCACGGTCTACACGGCGGAGTACCGGCCGGCGGAGGGGCGGGTGACGTACCGCTGGCCCGGCGAGGAGCCGTGGGAGCTGTCGTTCGACGCCTTCGCGGAGGGGAGCAGGACGGTCACCCTGGGGCGGCGGTCGTAGGACCCGGAAGGCAGGCCCTGGACGGCGCTTCCCTCCTCCGTCGCTCGCCGGGTTGTGAGCACGACGGGGCGCGACGGAGGAGGGAGGTTCCGGCGGGCGTGGCGGGGCGTCGTCCGGACGTGGGGCCCGGTCGACGGTGGGGGCGTCCCGTCAGCCGCCGGAGTCGTGGGGGGATGAGCTCGGGATCAGCAGCCGTTCAGTATGGAGGTGAGCGCGCTTCGCTCGGCCGAGTCCACGGACAGGTCGTAGTAGTACTTCACCTGTACCCAGGCGCGGGCGTAGACACAGCGGTAGCTGCTGAGCGGCGGCATCCACTGGGCCGGATCCTGGTCGCCCTTGGACTGGTTGACGTTGTCCGTGACGGCGATGAGCTGCGGCCGGGTGAGGTCGTTGGCGAACGCCTGGCGGCGGGAGGTGGTCCAGGAGTCGGCGCCGGAGTCCCAGGCCTCGGCGAGCGGGACCAGGTGGTCGATGTCCACGTCGGAGGCGGCGGTCCAGGTGGCGCCGTCGTAGACGGAGTACCAACGACCGCTGGTGGCGGCGCAGCTGGAGTCGGTCACCACGTTGGTGCCGTCCCGCTGGAGGACGACCTCGCGGGTGTTGCAGGAGCCGCTCTGGGTGATCCAGTGGGGGAACAGGTCCCGGTTGTAGCCGGTGCGGTCCTCGGTCGCCACGGTGAGGGAGGCGAGGTAGGAGCGGGCGGTGGCGGCGCTGACCGGAGTGGGGAGGGCGGCCTGCGCGGAGGGGCCGCTGAACAGGGCGGCGATGGATATCAGGCCGGTGAGGGCGGCTATCAGGCCAAGGCGTCGACGCGCGTAGACCGAGCCGGCGCGGATCGAGCTGCGTATGTGGGGCAACGCGAACTCCCTGATCGTGGGGGCGGGTTCGGCTCCGTGGAGCCGTGTGGTAATGCGAGGGACATGCTGTCGGTTGAACGTTTCTGCGTGGCGTGCTTCAGGTAACGACTCGGCAAAGACGTGTACGCGTCACGCGCCGTCAGGTCCCGTGGCGCGGCGGGGAGCCGGCCATACTGGGGCGTATGAGCAGAACCAGGGAACACGGGTACGCGGTCACGGTGCGCTGGGCCGGCAACACGGGCGAGGGCACGGCGGGGTACCGGTCGTACTCGCGGGACACCGAGATCACGGCGGCCGGCAAGCCGACGATGATCGTGGCCAGCGCCGACCGGACCTTCGTCGGCGACCCCGAGCGGTGGAACCCCGAGGAGATGCTCGTCGCCGCGCTCTCCCAGTGCCACATGCTCAGCTACCTGGCGCTCTGCGCGCTCAAGGGCGTGGTGGTGACCGGCTACGAGGACGTGGCCCGCGGCACGATGGAGGAGGGCGCGGGCATCGCGGGACACTTCACGGACGTCGTGCTCGCCCCGGTGGTCACGGTGGCCGAGGAGTCCATGCTGCCGGCCGCCACCGAGCTCCACGAGGACGCGCACCGGGCCTGCTTCATCGCCAACTCGGTCAACTTCCCGGTCCGCCACACCCCGGAGATCCGCGTCGGCCGGTGATGACGGTCAGCCGGTGAACAACTGGGTGGCCTTGCGGACGAGTTCGACGAGGCCGTAGGTCAGCGGAATGCCGACCCAGAGCCAGGTGACGAGGAGCAGGGCGCGGCGGTTCACCGGGTGGCCTCCTTCGGCTCCGGGGCGGCTTCGGGCGCCGGCTGCGGCTCGTGGTGCCTGGCGGCCACCGGGCGGACCAGTTCGTTGGCGACGAAGCCGATCACCAGCAGGACGATCATGACGACGAAGGACAGGGTGTAGAGGTCGGGCCCCGCCACGCCGGTCTTCGTCGTCGCCGCGCTGCTGCTGCTCTCCTTCTACGGCGGCGGCTTCGCGACCATCCCGGCCTACCTGCGCGACCTCTTCGGCACCTACCAGGTCGGCGCCATCCACGGCCGGCTGCTCACCGCCTGGTCGGTGGCCGGCGTCCTCGGCCCGCTGATCGTCAGCCTTCGGCCGGTGGTGGCTCGTGGGTCCTCGGCGCGCTCCGGCCTTTGGCCGGGGCGGTGGCCTGGGCGGCCTCGGGGCGCTCCGGTGGCTTGGGCCGGTTGTCTCCGGCGCGGGGTGGTGGGGCTCCGGCCTTCGGCCGGTGGTGGCTCGTGGGTCCTCGGCGCGCTCCGGCCCAGGCGGCCGGACCCCGGGGGGCGAGGTGGCCGTGCCGGCCGGCGGCGGCTCGACGCCTGCGGTGTGCTCGCGCCGGCGGGCGGGGGCGGTACGCCGGTCGGGTGGCCGGCCCCGCCCCGGCCGGTAGGCCGTGCATCGTTGCCCGCGGCCGGCTGCGCGGCAGCGCTGTGGTGGGGGATGGGTGGGCCGTGCCGGGCAGGACGGTGGCGATCCGGCCTTCGTCGGTCGCGGCTCTGCCGTGGCCCGGCGAGGCCCCGGCACGTCGCGGATGCGGCAGTCGCCGGTACGTCGGCCGGGTGGCCGTGCGCTGCCCCGGCCCCCGGCCGGTGGCGGCCTGGCGGCCAGGGGTGCCTCGGTGCCCGCGGCTTTCGGTTGCCGTGCACATGGTGCCGCTCCGGTCCTCGGGCTCCGGCCGGGCCGGTAGGCCGTGCACCGTTGCCGGCCGCCTGGCCGCCGTGCGCTGCCCCGGCCCCGGCCCGGGAGTAGGCGCCTGCGGCGCGTGCCGGTCGCGGATCCGGCCCCGCTCCGGCACCCGGCCGGTCGCCGCTCCGGCCTGCGGCCGGGTGTGGCTTTCCGGCGCGCGTGCGGCGCGTAGGCGGGCGTGCGGAGCCACCGCCGGCGCGGCCGCGCCGGGGCTCGGCGGGCGGCCGGCCAGTGGCCGGCGTGGCTTGGCCGCGCGCCAGCGTCACCTTCGTGGGCGCGTAGTCTTGAGGTTTGTCCGGCGGCGCCGTGGGGCCCGTCGGGTGGACCCGGCCGGAGGATCCGTGTCGGGGCCTTCGTGGTGCCCGCGTGCGCGTGGCGCGCGAGGGTGCTCAGCTCACTGGATGCCAAGCCGTGGCTTGGTCGCGGATACGGAAGCGTGCCTGATGTCTCTTGCCGGTCTGCTCGACGCCGTACGTCATGACCCCGCCCTCGACGAGGCGGTCGCCGCCGCCGCCGACGGGCGGCGGCGGCACGTGGACCTGGTCGGCCCGCCCGCGGCGCGGCCGCTCGCCGTCGCGGCGCTGGCCGGCGCGGGGCGCACCGTGCTGGCGGTGACGGCGACCGGCCGCGAGGCCGAGGACCTGGCCGCCGCGCTGCGCTCGCTGCTGCCCGCGCCCGACGCCGTCGTGGAGTTCCCGGCCTGGGAGACGCTGCCGCACGAGCGGCTCTCGCCGCGCGCCGACACCGTCGGCCGGCGGCTCGCCGTGCTGCGCCGGCTCGCGCACCCGAGCGCCGACGACCCGGGCGCCGGGCCGGTCTCCGTGGTCGTGGCCCCGATCCGGGCCGTGCTGCAGCCGCAGGTCAAGGGGCTCGGCGACCTGGAGCCGGTAAGGCTGCGGGCCGGCGACACCGCCGACCTCGGCCAGGTCACCGAGGCGCTGGCGGCCGCCGCCTACTCCCGGGTCGAGCTGGTCGAGAAGCGCGGCGAGTTCGCGGTGCGCGGCGGCATCCTCGACGTGTTCCCGCCCACCGAGGAGCACCCGCTGCGGGTGGAGTTCTGGGGCGACGACGTCGAGGAGATCCGCTACTTCAAGGTCGCCGACCAGCGGTCCCTGGCCACGCCGGGGACCGGCATGAGCGATGGCAGTGCCGAGCACGGCCTGTGGGCGCCCCCGTGCCGGGAGCTGCTGCTCACGGCGGAGGTGCGGGAGCGCGCCGCCGAGCTGGCCCGCGAGCACCCCGAGCTCGACGAGCTGCTCGGGAAGATCGCCGAGGGCATCGCGGTCGACGGCATGGAGTCGCTGGCGCCCGTCCTCGTCGACGACATGGAGCTGCTGATCGACGTGCTGCCGGCCGGCGCGATGACCGTGGTCTGCGACCCGGAGCGGGTGCGGACCAGGGCCGCCGACCTGGTCGCCACCAGCCAGGAGTTCCTCCAGGCGTCCTGGGCGGCCGCCGCCATGTCCGACACCGGTGAGGCGCCCATCGACGTCGGCGCCGCCTCGCTGCGCGGCCTCGCCGAGGTGCGGGAGCGCGCCGCCGAGCTCGACATGCCCTGGTGGTCGGTCTCGCCGTTCTCGCAGGCGTCGGGCGACGAGTCCCTCGACGAGGGCGACGACGTGCTGCGGCTCGGCCTGCGGGCCGCCGAGAGCTACCGGGGCGACACGGCGCGCGCCCTGGCCGACACCAAGGGCTGGCTGGCCGACGGCTGGCGGGTGGTCTACCTCACCGAGGGCCAGGGCCCGGCCAGCCGCACCGTCGAGGTGCTGAGCGGCGAGGGCATCGCGGCCCGGCTGGTGCCGGCGCTGACGGAGGAGCCGGCGCCGTCCGTGGTCCAGGTCTCCTGCGGGGCGGTCGAGCACGGCTTCCTGGCACCCGGGCTGCGGCTCGCGGTGCTCACCGAGACCGACCTCACCGGGCAGAAGACGGCGGGCCGCGACGGCACCCGGATGCCGGCCCGCCGCCGCAAGACGCTCGACCCGCTGACGCTGACCGCCGGCGACTACATCGTGCACGAGCAGCACGGCGTGGGCCGCTACGTCGAGATGGTGCAGCGCACCGTGCAGGGGGCGACCCGCGAGTACCTGCTGGTCGAGTACGCGCCGGCCAAGCGCGGCCAGCCCGGCGACCGGCTGTTCGTGCCGACCGACCAGCTCGACCTCGTCACCAAGTACGTGGGCGGCGAGGCGCCGTCCCTGCACCGGCTCGGCGGCGCCGACTGGACCAAGACCAAGGCGCGGGCCCGCAAGGCGGTCAAGGAGATCGCCGCCGACCTGATCAAGCTCTACTCGGCGCGGATGGCCGCCCCCGGGCACGCCTTCGGCCCCGACACGCCGTGGCAGCGCGAGCTGGAGGACGCGTTCCCCTACGCCGAGACGCCCGACCAGCTGACCACCATCGGCGAGGTCAAGGACGACATGGAGAAGTCCGTCCCGATGGACCGGCTGATCTGTGGCGACGTCGGCTACGGCAAGACCGAGATCGCGGTGCGCGCCGCGTTCAAGGCCGTGCAGGACGGCAAGCAGGTGGCGGTGCTGGTGCCGACCACGCTGCTGGTGCAGCAGCACTTCGGCACGTTCTCGGAGCGCTATGCGCAGTTTCCGGTCAACGTGCGCCCGCTCTCCCGCTTCCAGACCGACGCGGAGGCCAGGGCGGTGCTGGAGGGGTTGCGCGACGGCTCGGTCGACGTCGTCATCGGCACCCACCGACTGTTCTCGTCCGAGGTGAAGTTCAAGGACCTCGGCCTGGTGATCGTCGACGAGGAGCAGCGGTTCGGCGTCGAGCACAAGGAGCAGCTGAAGAAGCTGCGGGCCAACGTGGACGTGCTGACGATGTCCGCGACGCCGATCCCGCGCACGCTGGAGATGGCCGTGACGGGCATCCGCGAGATGTCCACCATCACCACGCCGCCCGAGGAGCGGCACCCGGTGCTGACGTTCGTCGGCCCCTACGAGGAGAAGCAGATCGGCGCCGCCATCCGGCGCGAACTGCTGCGCGAGGGCCAGGTGTTCTACATCCACAACCGGGTGGAGTCCATCGACCGGGTGGCGTCGAGGCTGCGCGCCATCGTGCCCGAGGCGCGGATCGCCACCGCGCACGGGCAGATGGGCGAGTCGGCGCTGGAACAGGTGGTGGTGGACTTCTGGGAGAAGAAGTTCGACGTGCTGGTGTCGACGACGATCGTCGAGTCCGGCATCGACATCTCCAACGCCAACACCCTGATCGTGGAGCGCGGCGACACCTTCGGCCTCTCCCAACTCCACCAGCTGCGCGGCCGGGTCGGCCGGGGCAGGGAGCGCGGCTACGCGTACTTCCTCTACCCGCCGGAGAAGCCGCTGACCGAGACCGCGCACGAGCGGCTCGCCACCATCGCCCAGCACACCGAGATGGGCGCCGGCATGTACGTGGCGATGAAGGACCTGGAGATCCGCGGCGCGGGCAACCTGCTGGGCGGCGAGCAGTCCGGGCACATCGCGGGCGTCGGCTTCGACCTGTACGTGCGGATGGTCGGCGAGGCGGTGGCCGACTACCGGGCGACGCTGGAGGCCGGTGGCGCGGCCGAGCCGGCGGAGGAGCTGCTGGAGGTGAAGATCGAGCTGCCGGTGGACGCGCACGTGCCGCACGACTACGCGCCGGGCGAGCGGCTGCGGCTCCAGGCGTACCGGTCGATCGCGGCGGCCAACACGGAGGACGACATCCGGGCCGTCAGGGAGGAACTGACCGACCGGTACGGGCCGTTGCCTGAGGCGACCGAGAACCTGCTGCTGGTGGCCGGTCTCCGGATGCTGGCCCGCTCCTGCGGCGTGACGGACATCACGCTCCAGGGCAGCCGGATCCGGTTCTCCCCGGTCGAGTTGCGGGAGTCGCAGGAGCTGCGGCTGAACCGGGTCTACCCGGGTTCCGTCGTCAAGCGGGCCACCCGCCAGGTGCTGGTGCCGCGGCCGACCACGGCGCGGATCGGCGGAAAGCCGCTGGCCGGGCGGGAACTGCTGGCGTGGACCGGGGAGTTCCTCACCACCATCCCCGGTTCCTGAGTGGCGGGTGGGGAGAGTGGGTGAGGAAGGCCGAATCGGCCCCCTCGCAAGGGAGTTGAGGTAATACGATCACCTACCGACCCGTGACGCACTGTCCATCACCGTTCGGAGTTCCATGACCTCCCCAGCCCCGCTGATGCCCGACGGCACCCCCTGGCCGCCGCGCGCCGGCGCTCCGGCCAGCCATGTCCCGATGTACGGGCCCGAGTTCGACAACGACCCGGTCGGCTTCTACCGGAGCCTGAGAGAGAAGTACGGGCCGGTGGTGCCGGTCGAGGTGGACGAGCGCGGTGGCTTCCAGGGCTGGCTCGTGCTGGGCCACCGCGAACAGGTCGAGGTCCTCAACAACCGGTCGGGCGTGTACACGCACGACTCCCGCTGGTGGCGCGACCAGGTCGAGGGCCGGGTGCCCGACCACCCGCTCGTGCAGCAGACCGAGCGCCGCCGCAACATGTTCTCCGCCGACGGCGCCGAACACCGGCGGCTGCGGGCGCCGGTCGAGCAGGCGCTCGCCGGGCTGCACCCCGAGCACACGCGGGGCTATGTCGACCACCTCGCCGACCAGTTGATCGACGCGTTCCCGGCCTTCGGCCCGGTCGACGTCGTCAACTGGTACGCGCAGCCGCTGCCGATGCTGGTGATGATGGGCCTGCTCGGCCTGCCGGAGGAGCGGGCGACCGCCGTCTCCCAGACCGTGCTCGAGATCGTCCAGGCGGGCCCCGGCGCGACCGCTGCCGCGCGGCGCCTGGACGAGCTGATGCGGGAACAGGTCGAGGAGAAGCTGAAGGCGCCGGGCGCCGACCTGACCTCCTGGCTGATCGCGCAGTACGGCACCGGCGTCTTCGACCCCGACGAGGTCGCCGACCAGGTGCGGGTGCTGCTCCAGGGCGGTCTCGGCCCCACCTCGGCGTGGATCGCGAGCACGCTGCTGCGGCTCGTCACGGACGACCGGCTGCGCGGCGACGTGGAGTCCGGCGTCGTCACCGTGGCCGAGGCGGCCAACCGCGTGCTGTGGGACGACCCGCCGGTCCACAACGTCTTCATGAACTGGGCGACCGCGCCCACCACGTTGGGGCAGTACGAGATCAGCGCCGGCGACCTGGTGATCGTCTCCATGGCCGCGTCCGGACTCGACCCGGCGGTGCGGCCGGTGGAGGAGGAGGCGCTGCGCGCCAGCCGGGCCCACCTGGCGTGGGGCGCGGGACCGCACGCCTGCCCGTCGCAGGAACTCGGCACGCTGATCGTGGACTGCGCGGTCCGGCGGCTGCTGCACCGGCTCCCGGCGCTGCGGCTCGCGATCGACGAGCGCGACCTGGCGTGGGGCCCGAGCTACGTGGTCCGGATGCCGATCGAGCTGCCGCTGATGTCGCCGACCCGCGTACCGGCCGACACCACGGCCGAACCGCCGGCCTTCCTGCCGGTCCCCGGCGCCGCCGTCGACCCGACCGCGCCCCCACCGCCCCCCGGCGACCCCCACCGCCCCCAACCGGGCCGCTGGCGCGCCCTCTCGACGTGGTTCCTCCGAAAGTAGCCAGTTCGGCCTGCCGGCCGCCGGTCCGAAGGACCGAAGGCCGGCGGCCGGCTGAGGCCGCGTAGCCGCCTGCGGTTCTGCGCGCTTGCGCGTGGCCCTACCGGGCCGGGACGCCTTCGAGCGGCGGGCGGGCCCGAAGGACCTGCGGCTGGCCGCCGGCCGTCTGACGACGCGGGCGTCGCCGTGCGACATGAGCCGGGCCGTGGTGCCGTCGCCACGCCCGGCCGGCGGGCCGGGGCGCTTCGCGCCCCGCGCCCGCTTCCCGCCGCCGGTCTGCTGGTCCCCTGGACCAGCAGACCGCAGGCGGCGCTCGGCGCCCGACGTGGCTACCGCCCTGAGGCGTCGGTCCTTCGGACCGATGGGGGCCATGCGCCGGGGCTGGTCCGTGGGCTCGGGCGCTTCGCGCCCTACGCCCCCGGCCTTTCGGTCCTTCGAACCGGCAGGCCCGGTCGTTGGGCAGCTCCGTCCCCTGCGGCCGGCCGCGCGTGCGGGCCGTTGGCCGCCTGGTGGCCGGCCCGACGGTTGTGCGCTGCCGCGGCGCGGCCTCGGGACCGCCGGCGGCCGTGCGCCCGGTGCCCGATCGACCGGTGGGGTGCCCCGCGTCCGCTGCCAACCGCTCCGGGCGTCGGTCCTTCGGACCGGTGGGCCGGCAGGCCCGGGTCGCTTTGCGCCCGGCGGCCGTGGCCCGTCGAACCGGGCGGTGCCGTCGGCCTACTGTTCCTTCGGACCGGTAGGCCGGCAGGCCGGCCCGGCAGGCGGGTCCGGTTCCCAGGCGAGGAGGCGGACCTTCGCCACGGTGCGGACGTGGCGGCGCATGGCGGTGGCCGCCGCCTTCGGGTGGCCGGACTCGATCGCCTCCAGGATCGCCCGGTGCTGGGCCAGCGAGCGGGCCGGGCGGCCCGGTTGGCGCAGGGACTCGGTGCGGCTCTCCGCGATCTGCTCCGCTATCGACCGCATGAACTCGGCCAGCAGCCCGCTGTGCGCCGCCGCCGTGACCGCCGCGTGGAAGCGGCGGTCGCCCTCCACGCCGTCCCCGCCCGCGCCGATCTCCTCTGACATGTGGTCGAGCGCCGCCCGCAGCGCCGCCAGGTCCTCGGCCGTGCGCCGCTCGGCGGCCAGCTCCGCCAGCTTGGTCTCCAGCGCCTCCCGCGCCTCCAGCACGTCCGGCAGCCGGCGCCGGCGCTCGACGAGGCGCTCCACCGGCTCGGCGTCCAGGCTGTCGCGCCGCAGGTAGGTGCCGCCGCCGTGTCTGACCTCGACCAGGCCCTGCACCTCGAGCACCACGATCGCCTGTCTGACCGACGCCCGGCTCACCCCGAGCCGCTGTGCGAGGTCACGCTCCGCCGGCAGCCGGTCCCCGGCCGCCAGGCCGGCCTCGCCGACGTAACTCCGGAGCCGGTCGACGACCTGCTCGTACAGACGCGGCCTGGGCATCGGCCGTAGTGCCTCGGACATCGCTGGCCCCTCCCACCGGCTGAATCGCAGGGTAGCACCGGGGCCGGCGGCGTCGAGAGGCCAAGTGGCTGGACCAATTTCGTCGAGAGCCTTGACGGTGCTTTCCAGCCGCTCCACTGTGGTTCAGCCACTCGGCCAATGGCGGCCGCAGCTGAAGGGGAGGAGCCCCCGTTGTCCCCCGAACTCATCTCCATCCTCGTCCTGGTCGTGGTCTTCGTGATCGCCACGACCCGCTCGATCAACATGGGCGTGCTCTCCTTCGCCGCCGCCTTCGGCGTCGGGGAACTGGTCGCCGACCTCGACACCGACGGCATCTTCGCCGGCTTCCCCGGCGACCTGTTCGTGGTGCTGGTCGGCGTGACCTACCTGTTCGCCATCGCCCGCGCCAACGGCACCACCGACTGGGTGGTGCACGCCGCGATCCGCCTCGTCCGCGGCCGAATATCGCTGATCCCCTGGGTGATGTTCGCGATCACCGCGATCCTCACCGGCATCGGCGCGCTCTCCCCGGCGGCCGTCGCCATCGTCGCGCCCATCGCGCTCAGCTTCGCCGCCCGCTACGCCATCAGCCCGCTGCTGATGGGCGCCATGGTGGTGCACGGCGCCCAGGGCGGCGGTTTCTCGCCGATCAGCATCTACGGCACCATCGTCAACGGCATCGTCGACCGCGAGGGGCTGCCCGGCAGCGAACTCGGCCTCTTCTTCGCCAGCCTCGTCGTCAACGTCCTCATCGCCGGCGTCGTCTTCGTCCTGTTCGGCGGCCTGAGGCTCACCGGCGCCGCCGCGGCCGACGACGAACGCGACCGGGAGGCCGCCCGCCTCGACCCGGCCAAGTCGGCCACCCTGGTCGCGCTGGTGGCCCTGGTCGTCGCCGTGCTGGTCTTCGAACTCGACGCGGGACTGTCCGCGATCACCCTCGCCGTGCTGCTCAACGTGGCCTGGCCGGCCGTCGGCCGACAGGCCGTGACCCAGATCGCCTGGCCCACCGTGCTGCTGATCTGCGGCGTGCTCACCTACGTCGGGGTGCTGGAGGCCATGGGCACCATCGAGTACGCCGGCAACGCGGTCGGCGACACCGGCGTCCCGCTGCTCGCCGCCGTCCTGATCTGCTACATCGGCGCCATCGTCTCGGCGTTCGCGTCCTCCGTCGGCATCATGGGCGCGCTGATCCCGCTCGCCGTGCCGTTCCTGCTCCAGGGCGAGATCGGCGCGGCCGGCATGATCGCCGCGCTCGCCGTCTCGGCCACCGTGGTGGACGTCAGCCCCTTCTCCACCAACGGCGCGCTGGTGCTGGCCGCCGCGCCCGACGTCGACCGCGACCGCTTCTTCCGGCAGCTGATGATCTACGGCGGGGTGATCGTGGCCGCCGTGCCGCCCGTCGTCTGGCTCGCCTTCGTGGCCATCCCCGAACTCGTCTGACCACCCCACAAGGACCCGATCCCAAGGACAAGGGAGACACCCCACATGCCGCCGCTGTTCCCCGCCCTGGCCGCGCGACCCGACCGCCCGGCGCTGCGCTTCGGCACGGGACCCGACCTCTCCTACGCCCACGTCGCCGGCGCGGCCGGCGCGCTGGCCGCCGAGCTGGCGGGGCGCCGGAGGATCGCCGTCTGGGCCACGCCCACCGCCGAGACCGCGGTGGGCGTGGTCGCGGCGCTGCTCGCCGGCGTCGAGGCCGTGCCGCTCAACCCGAAGAGCGGCGAACGCGAGCTGGCCCACATCGTCGCGGACTGCGCCCCCGAGCTGGTGCTCACCGCGCCCGGCGTCCAACTCCCGGCGCCGCTCGCCGCGTTGCCGCGGCGCGCCGTCGACCTGGCGGCGCCGCCCGTGGCGCCGCCGGCCGAGCCGACCGACGACGAGGCGCCCGCGTTGATCGTCTACACCTCCGGCACCACCGGGCCGCCCAAGGGCGCGGTGCTGCCGCGCCGCGCGGTCGCCGCCACCCTGGACGGCCTCGCCGAGGCGTGGCGCTGGACCGGGGACGACGTGCTGGTGCACGCCCTGCCGCTGTTCCACGTGCACGGTCTGATCCTCGGCGTCCTCGGCCCGCTGCGGCGCGGCGGGGCCCTGCGCCACCTCGGCCGGTTCGACACCGAGGGCGTGGCCCGCGAGCTTGCCGCCGGCGGCACCGTGCTGTTCGGCGTGCCCACCATGTACCACCGCATCGCGGAGACCCTGGCGGCCGGCGACGAGCCGCTGGCCAAGGCGCTGGCTGGGGCGCGGCTGCTGGTCTCGGGCTCCGCGGCGCTGCCGTTGCCCGACCACCGGCGGATCGCGGCGGCCGCCGGCCGGCCGGTGATCGAGCGGTACGGCATGACCGAGACGCTGATCACCACCGCCGTCCCGGTCGACGGGCCGCCGCGCACCGGCACGGTCGGGCTCCCGCTGCGCGGCATGGAGCTGCGGCTCGTGGACGAGGCGGGCGCGGAGCTCGGCGCGTGGGACGGCGAGACCGTCGGCGAGATCCAGCTGCGCGGGCCCAGCCTGTTCACCGGCTACCTGAACCGGCCCGACGCCACGGCCGCCGCGTTCGCGCCCGGCGGCTGGTTCCGCACCGGCGACCTGGCGGCCCGCGAACCGGACGGCGCGGTGCGGATCGTGGGACGGCGGGCCACCGACCTGATCAAGAGCGGCGGCTACAAGATCGGCGCGGGCGAGGTCGAGAACGCCCTCCTCGACCACCCCGGGGTGCGGGAGGCGGCCGTCACCGGCGAGAGCGACCCGGACCTCGGGGAGCGGATCGTCGCCTGGGTGGTGCCGGCCGACCCCGCCGCGCCGCCGTCCGCCGACGCGCTCGCCGACCACGTGGCGCGCGAACTGGCCCCGCACAAGCGACCACGTACCGTGCGGTTCATGGACAGCCTGCCGCGCAACGAGATGGGCAAGATCATGAAGCGCGCCCTCGGGTCCCATGGCTGAGCGGCTGACGGCCAGGGCCGCGCTGGCGGCCGTCGCGGAGAGCTTCCAGGAGCTGCCGGAGCCCGAAGGGCCCCCGGCACCGCCCGACGGACCGCTCGGCTGGCCCGGCTACGACGAGGCCAGGGCACGGGCGACGGCCGCGACCGGCGAGACCGAGTCGGTGGTCTGCGGGATCGCGCGGATCGGCGGCCGCGAGGCGGTCGCCGTCTCCTTCGAGTTCGGCTTCCTCGGCGGCTCGCTCGGCCAGCGCACCGGCGACCGGCTCGCCGCCGCGCACGCGGCGGCCAGGGAACGGCGGCTGCCGGTCGTCTCGTTGATCGCCACCGGCGGCAGCCGGATGCAGGAGGGCATGCGGGCACTGGCCCAACTCCAGCGGGTGGCCCACGAGTCGGCGCTCACCAGGGCGGCCGGCCTGGCGCAGCTCGCGGTGGCCAGGGACCCGACCACGGGCGGCGGCTGGGCCACGCTGGGCGCCGGCGCCGACGTGATCCTCGGGCTGCCGGGCGCACAGATCGGCTTCGCCGGGTCCCGGGTGCGGCCGGCGGACGCCGACCCGGCGGCGTACACCGCCGAGGCACAGCTGGCCGCGGGCCACCTGGACGCGATCGTCGCACCCGACGCACTGGCCGGCACGCTCGGCCACTACCTGGCCCTCCTCACCTCCCCCTCGGCGGAGCCGGCCGAGCCCCCCGCGGCGCTCGGCGCCGCCGAGCCGCCGGCGACCGGCTGGGCGGCCGTCCAGGGCGCGCGCGCCGCGACGCGCCCCCGCGCGCCGCGGTACCTGGACGCGTACTTCGAGACCCGCGCGGCGATCAGCGGCGACCGCTGCGGCGGCGTGGACCCCGGCCTGCTGGCCGGCTTCGGCCGGCACGCCGGCCGGACCATCGCCTACGCCGCCCAGTGCGGCACCAGGACCACGCCGGCCGGCTACCGCACCGCGGCCCGCCTGATCCGCCTCGCCGGCCGGCTCGGCATCCCGGTCCTCACCCTCATCGACACGCCGGGCGCCGCCAACGACGCGGCGGCCGAACACGCCGGCGCCGGCCCCGCCATCGCCGACCTCTTCGCGGCCGTCGCGACCGCCCCGGTGCCGGTGACCTCCCTGCTGATCGGCGAGGGCGGCTCCGGCGGAGCGCTGGCGCTGGCCGCGCCGGGCAACACCTGGGCCACGCCCGACAGCTACTTCGCCGTCATCAACCCCGAGGCGGCGGCCGCCATCCTCAAACGCGAGCCAGCCGCCGCCGAACCCACCGCGAACGAACTCCGCCTCCGCCCGCAGGACCTCCTCGACCTCGGCGTGGTCCAGGGCATCACCGCACCACGCGACTGACCCAGCCCTGTCAACCCTGACGATCGTCAGGGGCCGGTTCTGCCGTTCGGCCCGGGTCCGCGCCCGTTCCCGCTTCTACGTTCGGGCGTCATGAATCGAGAACCGCGACAGAGAACCCGGGCCGGTCGGCCGCTCGGCGCGCTGGCCCTCCTGGGCGTGGGAGCGGGCGTCGTCGCCTGGCTGGCCCCCGGTGGTCTCGGCGAGCCTCACCCGGTCGAGGTCACCGGGGGTGTCTCGGCCTCCGCCTACCGCTCGGTGACCGAGGCCGTGGCGGACGCGCCGTCATGGCTGGGCCCGGTGTTCGAGGTGGCCACCGAGGGCACTCTGGTGATCCTCGGGATGACGCTGGTCTGGATGTGGTGGACGGCGCTCCGCCGCGGGGACCCGCGGGGGGTCGCGGGGACGGTGTTGACGGGGCTCGGCACCGTCGCGGCCTACGCGGTGAGCGAGGCGGTGAAGCTGGTGGTGGACGAGGAGCGGCCGTGCCGCGCGGTGCGCGCGGCGGTCGAGCCCGTCGCGGAGTGTCCCGGGGCGGGGGACTGGTCGTTCCCCAGCAACCACGCCACCCTGGCGGCCGCGTTGGCGGTCGGTCTCGCCGTGCTGTGGCCGCGCCTCGCCGTCGTCACGCTGCCGCTGGCCGGGGCCGCCGCGCTGCTGCGGGTGCTGGTGGGAGTCCACTACCCGCACGACGTGCTGGCTGGCGCGGTGCTCGGCGGCGCCGTGGTGGCCGCTGCGCTGCTCGCGTGCCTGCCACGCGCGGAGCGGGCGGCGTCACGGTTGGGGAGGCGGGGGAACGATCCCGGCCTCGTGGGCCACGACCGCGGCGGCCGCCCGGTTGTCCACGCCCAGTCGCGCCAGGATGGAACTCACATGGGCCTTGACCGTCCCCTCCACCAGGTGCAGCCGGCGGGCGATCTGCCCGTTGGACAGGCCGCCACCGAGAAAGGCCAGCACCTCCCGCTCCCTGGCCGTGAGGGCGGCGACCCGGTCGCGGGCGGCGGAGCGCCGACCGGCCACGGTGCCCGCGCCCGTCGCGGCGAGGTGCGCCACGACCCGGGCCGCGACCTTCGGTGACAGGTAGGCGCCGCCCTCGGCCACCGCCCTGACCCCGGCGACCAGTTCCTCGGGCTCGCCCGACTTGATCAGGAAGCCCGCCGCGCCGCCGCCGAGCGCTCGGAGGATGTAGTCGTCCTCGCCGAAGGTCGTCAGCACGATGACGCTCGTGCTCGGCACCGTGCGGCGGATCTCCGCCGCCGCCTCGATGCCGTTGATTCCCGGCATGCGGATGTCGAGCACGGCCACCGCGGGACGGTGACGCCGCGCCAGCTCCACGGCGTCCTGCCCGTCGCCGGCCTCGGCGACGACCTCGATCTCCGGATCCGTGGCGAGGACGGCGCGCACCCCCGCGCGGATCATCGGCTCGTCGTCGGCGATCAGCACCCGGATCATCGAACGCTCACGGCGTCAGGGCGTCGAAGGACACCAGGGTGTCCTCCCGGAAGCAGAGGCGGTACGCGTCGCCCGACCGGTCGTCGAACCGGTCCGCCGTCATCGCGTAGTACTCGCACGTCATGCCGTCTCCTGTCGGCTCGGGAGTCAGCGGTCGGTGGTTCGTCTGCCGGTCCGGCAGGAGACGCTCCACCTCGGACCGATTCTGTCCCACGCGCAGGCGGGCGTAGTCGCGCGGGTCCAGGACCGACTGTGCCGCCGACAGCGTCTCCCAGCCGATGAGCGCTCCGCTCAGCAGGGCTCCCGTCACCAGCGGCACCATGATCGTGCCGACCAGGGCCCGACCGACGCGGCGCCGGGCCCGCCGGTGTTCCCGTGGCAGCTCGCCGCCGGCCGCAGCGGGCGCGGGCGGCGGTGGCGCGGACGAAGCGTCGTGTGGGATCCGCGCGACGACGGCGTAGCCTCCGCCGCGCGGGCCGTGCTCGAAGGAACCACCGGCCAGCCGCACCCGCTCCTCCAGACCGATGAGCCCGCGCCCGCCGCTCCGGGGCCCGGGCGGTGGGCCGGCTGTGGGCGACGGCGGGCCGTTCTCCACCACGACCCTCGTCTCCGCGGCCGTGTGCGTCACGCGGACGGTCGCCGTCGCGCCGGGCGCGTGCTTCGCGACGTTGGTCAGCGCCTCCCGCACGACCCGGTGCGCCGCCGCTCTGACCACCGGCGGCAGGTCCTCCGCCGTGCCCTCGACGCGCGACTCCACCGCAAGTCCGGCCGCGACCGCACCGGCGGTCAGCCCGGCGAGGCCGGCGCTGCCTGGGTCCGGCAGCGTGTCGTCCCCCTCCTCGCGTAGGACTCCGATCACCTCGCCGAGCCGCTCCACCGCGGCCGCCGCCCTGGCCCTGATGTCGCCCGCGGCCTCCCGGTGCCGCTCGTCGAGACCCGGCGCGAGCTTGAGGGCGCCGGCCGACAGGGCGATCAGGCTGAGGTCGTGGCCGATGACGTCGTGCATGTCCTGGGCTATCCGCGCCCGCTCCCGCAGCCGGGCCTGGTCGACGATGAGCCGCTGCTCGCGCTGCAGTTGCTCGGCACGCTCCCATCCGGCCCGGACCAACTGCTGGTACTGGCACCAGAACCGGCCCGCGAACCAGGGCAGCATCGTGCCGGCGACCACCACGGTCACGAACCGGCTGGCCAGCGGGAGCCAGGCGGGCACGAGGGGCAACGCCACAACGCCGGCGGCGAGGATCGCGACCAGGGGAAGCAGCGTCGGGGCCGCCCTGCCGGGGCGCCGGCCGGCCAGGAACGCGGCGACGGCGGTTGGAACGACCCACCACAGGGACACCATGCTGAGCGCGGCGCACCCCGCGACCGCCACCGCCCCCGCCCACCGCCGAACCGCGGCCCCGACGCCGCCCTCATCCTCGATCACCGTGCTGTTCACGGAGCCGACGGTAAGGGCGTCGGACGGCGGCCCGACACTGCCGAAAGTCAGATGTGCGGTTGCCTCCCGGCAGGGGTGGCGTGTGGGTCGCCTCAGCCCACGGCGGCTACGCCGCCGGGGCCACGCGGCTCCGCCGCGCAAGGCCGTGGGTGGTGCCGGTGCGGCCCATGCTCGCTGCATGTCGCGGCCGTCCGGCGCGCAGTGCGGGGGCCGTGTGGTTGGGCGCCGCTGATGCGGTGCCGTGCCGGGCCGGGTGGGTGAGTGCCGCGGTGCGGCGCAGTGGGGGCCGGTTCGTTGAACGCCGCAGGTGTGACGCAACGCCGGGGCCGCGTTGCTGGGCGCCGCAGGCAACAACGCAGCGCCGCGGCCGGGTGGCTGAGCGCCGCAGGCGTGACGCCCCGCCGGGGCCGCGTTGCTGAGCGCCGCAGGCCACAACGCGCCGCAGGCCACAACGCGCCGCAGGCGCGACGTGGCCAAGCCTCGCCGGCGAGGCGCCGGCACCGGAACCCCTCACCGGTGCCGGTCGCCCCACCAGGCCCTGTGGGCCGGTGCGACAATCAGACCATGGCTTGTGAATCGAGTCAACAGGCGAATTGGCGAACGGCGCATCGCGACGAAAAACTCGATGTGGACCCCGAGGCTCGGTAAGGTCGGGGAAACGGCCAGGGGACCGAGGGGAGAGCGACAGGTGGGGGAGAACAACGAGGTCACCGCCGCGGGGATCGCGAGACTCGCCGGAGTCGGACGCGCCGCCGTGAGCAACTGGCGCCGCCGGTACGAGAACTTCCCGCGCCCGGTCGGCGGCACCGAGAGCAGCCCCACCTTCTCGCTCCCCGAGATCGAGCGCTGGCTCCGCGACCTGGGCAAGCTCGCCGAGGTCCCGGTCAGGGAGCGACTGTGGCAGCTCGTCGAGTCGGA
Organism: Streptomyces millisiae; assembly: GCF_031845425.1. Taxonomy (NCBI): domain Bacteria; kingdom Bacillati; phylum Actinomycetota; class Actinomycetes; order Kitasatosporales; family Streptomycetaceae; genus Streptomyces; species Streptomyces millisiae. The sequence continues at coordinate 54,797 of NZ_JAVREM010000015.1, read as the reverse complement.
CCGGGAAGGACCCGCCGACGCACTCGGCCGGGCCGGCGAACAACTGCTGGCACGCGGCGCCAGCGCCCCGCCCGAGGCCGGCCCCTTCGCCGCGGCCACCGCCACCCTCGCCGCCGAACTCGGCCCCGCCGGCGCCTACGAGTTCCTCCTCGGCCGCCACCTCGACGCCGCCGCCCGTCAGCTCACCCTCACCCCGCCCGAGACCGCCGCCCTGATGGCGGCCATCGCGGGACCGGCCGACTCCGTGCTCGACCCCGCCTGCGGACCCTGCACCCTGCTGGCCGCCGCCCGCGCCCACGCCGACGGCAGCTGGCCCGTCGAGCTCTACGGCCAGGAGACCGACCACGCCCTCGCCCGCCTCGGCGGCCTCCGCCTCGCCCTGCGCGGCACCGCGACCGTGCACATCAGAGCCGGCGACAGCCTCCTCGCCGACGCCTTCCCCCGCCTCTCCGTCGACGCCGTGCTCTGCCACCCACCGTTCAACGAGCGCCACTGGGGCCACGACGAACTCACCTACGACCCCCGCTGGGAGTACGGCCTCCCCGCCCGCGCCGAGTCCGAACTCGCCTGGGTACAGCACGCCCTGGCCAAACTCAGGCCCGGCGGCACCGCCGTCCTGCTGATGCCGCCGGCCGCCGCCTCCCGCCGCACCGGCCGCCGCGTCCGCGCCACCCTCCTCCGCCGCGGCGCCCTCCGCGCCGTCATCGCGCTGCCCGCCGGCGCCGCGCCCCCCCACGCCCTCCCACTCCACCTGTGGGTACTGCGCAGGCCCGACACCGAAGCCGGCGCCGTCTCGAACCCCCGACTGCTGGTCGTCGACACCGCCACCGCCCACCGCGCCACCGGCCGCGCCGGCCTCGACTGGCCCGCCCTGCGCCACACCGTGCTCGACGCCTGGCACGACTTCGACCGCGCCGGCGACCTACCGGAGCGCCCCGGCGTGCACCGCGCCCTGCCCGTCATCGACCTCCTCGACGACGAGGTCGACCTCGCCCCCGCCCGCCACCTGCCGCCACCCGCCCAGACCAGCGGCACGGCCGCCCTCGCCGCCCTGCACCGCGAGCTCACCGCCACCCTGCGCCGCGGCCAGGACCTCGCCCCCAGCGCGCCGCCCGCCACCGCCGCCGCACCCGGACCCCACTGGTCCACCGTCACCATCGGCGAACTCGCCCGCGCCGGCGCCCTCGAACTCCACCTCACCACCGCGGCCGGCGACCCACCGCCACCCGCCAGGCCGGGCGACGTCCTCGTCCCCCTCGTCGACGGCGAACGCCAGACCCGAGTCGTCGGCGACGACGAGGGCGGCACCGTCCCCGACCGACACACCGGACTGCTGCGCCCCGACCCCGAGGCACTCAACCCCTGGTTCCTCGCCGGCTTCCTGCGCGGCACCGCCAACACCCGACAGGCCAGCAGCTACGCCTCCAGCGCCACCCGGGTCGACATCCGCCGACTGCGGGTGCCCAGGCTCCCCCTCGCCACCCAACGCCGCTACGGCCGCCGCTTCGCCGAACTCGCCGCGTTCGAGACCGCGCTGCGCCGCGCCGGCGAACTCGGCCGACGGCTCACCCAGGGCACCATCGACGGCCTCACCGAGGGCACTCTGCCGCCCGGAGACTGACCGCCAGATGTGACCGGCGGGTTATATGATCCTGCCCGCAGCTGCCGAGGGGGGAGTGACGATGTACGGCCCGCCACCCGCGTCACCCGTGCCACCGCGGTCCACCGGACCCGGCGCCGCGGCCATCGCCGTACGGGTCGCGTTCGCCCTGATCCCGACCCTCTCCCTGGGGCTGCTCGCCTGGGTGCCCTCGCTGCGCTTCGCGATCATCCGCCGCCGCAACCAGGACTGGGCCGTCCTCGGCCTCTTCTGCGCCCTCACCGCCGCCGAGATCATCCTCGTCGCCTACATCCCGGACGACGCCGACGACGGCCTCAGCGCCCTCGTCGGCTTCTACCTCGTCGCCTACTTCATCGGCGCCACCCTCCACGCCGTCCTCGCCGACCGCTTCCCACGCCCCACCACACCCGGCTACCCGGCGGCGCCACCCCCCACCCCCTACCACCCCACCGGCTACGGCTACCCCCCGGCACCCGCACCCGTCGTCGCGCCCCCCGTGCCCCCCGCGCCCGTCGAGCCCAGGACGTCGCCCCGCATGCGCCAGGTCGCCTCCGAACTCGACGAACTCGGCGAATACCTGCGCCGCGCCCAGCACGACCCCCGCCAGGACCGCCCATGACCGGCGGCCGACTCCTCGCCGGACGCTACGAACTCACCGAACCCCTCGGCAAGGGCGGCATGGGCGAGGTCTGGTCAGGACGCGACGTCGCCCTCGGCGGCCGCCGCGTCGCCGTCAAACTCCTGCACGCCGACCGCCTCGCCTCCCTCTCCGGCACCACCGACCCCGACGAACTGCGCCGCCGCTTCCTCCGCGAGTGCCGCGCCACCGCCCGCGTCGACCACCCGGGACTCGTCGCCATCCACGACGCCGGCCGCGACGGCGACGAACTCTTCCTGATCATGCAGCTCATCGAGGGCTCCGACCTCGCCGACCACCTCGCCGAACACGACCCCTACCCCTGGCCCTGGGCCGTCGCCGTACTCGCCCAGCTCTGCTCCGCCCTCGCCGCCGTGCACGCCGTCGCCATCGTCCACCGCGACCTCAAACCCAGCAACATCATGATCCGCCCCGACGGCCGCGCCACCATCCTCGACCTCGGCGTCGCGGCCGTCCGCGGCGACGGCGAGGACACCCGCCTCACCCGCACCGGCGCCATGGTCGGCACACCCGTCTACATGGCCCCGGAACAGGCCGTCGGCGACCCACCCGTCGGCCCCGCCGCCGACCTCTACGCGCTCGGCGCCATCGGCTACGAACTCCTCACCGGCCAGGCCCCGTTCACCGCCCCCAACGCCGCCGGGCTGCTCTACAAGAAACTGCACGAGGAGCCCATCCCGGTCCAGCGACTGCGCCCCGACGCGCCACCGCAGCTCGCCGCACTCGTCCACCAACTCCTCGCCAAGGACCCGGCGGCCAGGCCCACCGACACCGGCCAGGTCTTCACCGTCCTCGCCCCGCTGCTGCCCCAGCCGGGCCCCTCGGCCCCACCGGCCATCCCGATGGACCCGACCCGCCCCTTCTGGCACCCGATGGCCCCCTGGCCCCCCAGCCGCCCCACGGAACCCGACCTCGGCGCGGCCCTCGACGAGGTCAAACGCCTGCTGGCCCTCGGCCGCTACCACCAGGTGGCCGACCTCCTCAGCCGCACCCTGCCCCTCGCGGCCGCCCGCTACGGCGAGAGCTCGACGATCGTCCGCAGCCTGCGCAAGCAGTACGCGTCCACCCTGCTCGACACCGGCCAGTACGCCCGGGCACTCCCCGAACTCCAGCGCCTGACACACGAGTTCACCCTGGAACGCGGCCCCTACGACCAACTGGTGCTACAGCTGCGGGCCGACGAGCAGCTCTGCCTGCGGCAACTGGGCCGGTGAGATCGAAAACAGGCTCCCCCACCAGGACTTGAACCTGGACATACGGCACCAAAAACCGCAGTGCTGCCAATTACACCATGGGGGACCATATCGGACATTCCTGCCCTCGGGGTCAGGAAGCCGAGTCCGTGCCCAACACTATGCCAGTCCAGGCGCCTTCAATGCGACGGTAGAGCTCTGCGCTCTGCCGCACGGTCACCACCAGGCAGCCTCGGTAGGTCGCGCCGGTGTTCTTGCGGACGGTCTTCGGATTGTGCCGCTTCAGGGTCGTCTTGGAGAGGCGGTCGCGCGCGATCCCGACCAGACCGGCCCAGTACTGCTCCGCTCCGGCCACATCGGCTGTTTCGTGGATCATCACGCGAAAGCCTCGCTGCTCGTCCGGGACCTCCATGAGGCGGAGCCAGGCGAGGAACACTCTGATCATGCCGGGATCGCTGTTGATGAAAGCCACGTACTCCTGCGGCCGGTGCGCCTTGCTCTTGGCGCCTTCGGACCAGTACAGCCCGACCCCGATCAGAAATAGCTCTCTGTCGGTGAGGCGCCCGACGTCCGTCCGTGCCCTCTCGATGAGTGACTGGCGCTCCAGTGCCCGTCGCTGCCGGTAGGGCCCCCACCTGGCCTCGCTCATGCGCCGCATGCGCTCCGCTGAGGCGACCGGCTTCGGGAGGTCCCGCACCCACAGGGAGACCGAGCTCTTCGAGACTCCGAGTTCGGCGACGATCTCGTCGTAGGTCCTGCCCGCGCGGCGCAGCTCGCGGGCTCTGGCGCGCAGGTGGTCCTTGGCGTTGGGGTGCCGTTTTCTGGTGGTGTCCATGGGGGGGGAGTCTCGTCGCGGCGCCGCCGTGTCGAGGGGCGAACGGTGATCGATTCACCAGTTCGAGCGATCATGGACTGTGCCTCGTGACCGGCCCGCGGGAAATGGCCCGGGGTGGTGGCGGGCGTGGCGCTTAGGCTGGTCGCCATGAATGTGCAGGGGGCGGAGGGCGCCGTGGCCGGGGGGTTTCGGCTGGGGTGGTGGACGCGGCGCCGCAGTGTCGTGGTCGACGTGGGGATCGCGCTGGTCGCGGTGGGGGAGGCGCTGGCGCGGGGGTTCAGTTTCGCCGCCATGACGGGGTTGCCGGCGGCGCTCGTCGTGCTGCCGTTGGCGTTGGCCAGCGCCTCGGTGGTGCTGCGTCGCCGTTACCCGGTGGCCGTCGTGTTGGTGGCCATCTCGATCCTGCCGGCCTGTCCCGGTACCACGATCGCGCTGGTGGGTCTGTACACCCTGGCGACCACGGACGCGCCGCGTCGGGTGATCGCGATGTTGGCCACCATGCTGGGCAGTGGCACCAGTGTCGTCTTCTACCTGCTGATGGACCAGGACCAGGGGCTGCGCGCGCAGGAGATGCCGGTGTGGTTCCCGCCGTTGGTGGCCGGGATCTTCGGGGTGGTGTCGGCGGTGCCGCCGGTGTTGCTCGGGCTGTACGTGCGGGCGCGGCGGCGGCTGGTGGAGTCGTTGCGGGACCGGGCGTTCGGGTTGGAGCGGGAGCTGGCGCTGCTGGCCGAGCGGGCCGAGGAGCGTGCGGTGTGGGCGCGGGAGCAGGAGCGGCGGCGGATCGCGCGGGAGATGCACGACGTGGTGGCGCACCGGGTGAGTCTGATGGTGGTGCACGCGGCGGCGCTGCAGGCGGTGGCGGTGAAGGATCCGGAGAAGGCGGCGCGGAACGCGTCGCTGATCGGGGACATGGGGCGGCAGGCGCTGACGGAGCTGCGGACGATGCTGGGGGTGCTGCGGAACGGGTCGGGTGCGACGCCGACGGCGGAGGCGTCGTCGCGGTTGGCGGAGCTGGCGGCGGCGGCCGGTGGTGAGCGGGGGGAGCCGGCGGAGGACGGCGGTCCGGTGCTGGGGGAGGTGAGGGCGCTGGTGGATCAGTCGCGGGCGGCCGGGATGACGGTGGATCTGGCGGTCGAGGGGGAGCCGCGGGGGTATGCGGCGCAGGTGGAGTCGACGGCGTACCGGGTGATCCAGGAGGCGTTGACCAATGTGCACAAGCACGCTGCCGGTGCGGTGGCGCGGGTGCGGGTGGCGCATCGGGAGGGGGAGGTGGCGGTGCTGGTGCAGAACGATCCGCCGCGGGGTGGGGCGGCCGGCGGGGGTGGGGCGCGGTTGCCGAGTGGGGGTAACGGCCTGGTGGGCATGCGGGAGCGGGTGGTGGCGTTGGGTGGTGGGTTCGTGTCGGGGCCCACGGACGGTGGTGGTTTCCGGGTGTCGGCGGTGATTCCGGACCGTTCGGTGGCGGCGGCCGGTGGTTGAGGAGGTCGGTCCCGCGCTGTTCGACCGGGCGTTCGCGGCCGATCCGTATCCGGCGTACGCCTGGTTGCGTGAGCACGCGCCGGTGCACCGGGCGGTGTTGCCGAGCGGGGTCGAGGCGTGGTTGGTGACGCGGTACGCGGACGCCAGGCGGGCGTTGGCGGATCCCCGGTTGAGCAAGAACCCGGGGCGGCACAGCGCGGCCGAGCACGCGACGGGGCGGGTGGGTATCCCGGGCGAGCGGAGCGCGAACGTGATGACGCACCTGTTGAACATCGATCCGCCGGATCACACGCGGTTGCGGCGGTTGGTGTCGGCGGCGTTCACGCCGCGTCGGGTGGCGGAGTTCGAGCCGCGGGTGCGGGAGCTGACCGGGCGGTTGGTGGACGGTTTCGCGGGGCGTGGCTCGGCGGACCTGATCGGGGAGTTCGCGTTTCCGCTGCCGATCTACGCGATCTGTGACCTGCTGGGGGTGCCGGCGGCGGATCAGGAGGACTTCCGGCGGTGGGCGGGGATGATGCTGCACACGTCGGGGAAGCGGGGTGGCGTCGGGCGTGCGGTGAAGCGGATGCGCGGCTATCTGGGGGAGTTGATCCACCGGAAGCGGGGGGATCTTGGGGATGACCTGATCTCGGGGCTGATCAGGGCGTCGGACCACGGTGAGCAGCTGTCGGAGGAGGAGGCGGCGGCGATGGCGTTCATCCTGCTGTTCGCCGGTTTCGAGACGACGGTGAACCTCATCGGGAACGGGATGCTGGCGTTGTTGCGGCATCCGGAGCAGTTGGCGAGGGCGCGGGCGTGGGTGGCGGCGGGTGACGAGGCGGCGTTGACCAGGGCGGTCGAGGAGCTGCTGCGCTATGACGGTCCGGTGGAGCTGGCGACGTGGCGGTTCGCGAACGAGCCGCTGACGTTGGGTGGGCAGCGGGTGGCGCGTGGTGAGCCGGTGCTGGTGGTGTTGGCGGCGGCGGATCGTGATCCGGCGCGGTTCGCTGATCCTGACCGGTTGGATCTGGGGCGGCGGCGGAATCCGCATCTGGGGTACGGGCACGGCATCCACTACTGCCTGGGGGCGCCGTTGGCCCGGCTTGAGGCGCGGGCGGCGCTGGGGGAGCTGTTGCGGCGGCTGCCGGACGTCAGGATCGCGGTGGACGAGGCGGAGTTGCGGTGGCGTGGCGGCTTGATCATGCGGGGGCTGCGTGCGCTGCCGGTGGAGTTCTCCCCCGAGCCGAAGTCGGTCGGTGACGGAGTGTCAGCGGTGTGATCCGCGCGTGATCTCTGTGGGATCGGCTTGTGATCGTGAGGCAGTGGGAGCTAGGTTCCCCTCAACCGCATCAGTGTTCGTTTTGGGAGGCCCTTCAGATGCGCTCCGGGACTGGTCGTCATCGTCGTCCGCGACAGGCTCCGGCCTTCGTCGTAGCCGCCGGGGTCACTGGCGCAGGGCTGGCCCTGCCGCTGATGAGCGCGGGGGCGGCGAACGCCGTGAGTGACGAGACGTGGGACACCGCCGCGGAGTGCGAGAGCGGTGGGGTGTGGAGTGCCAACGAGGGCAACGGCCGGTACGGCGGGCTCCAGATCGGTCTGGAGGACTGGGAGCGGTACGGCGGTCTCGAGTTCGCGATGCGTCCCGATCTGGCCAGCCGGTTCCAGCAGATAACGGTGGCCGGGCGGATGCTCGCGGACCGTGGGCAGGAGGCGTTCCCCGGCTGCGCGGTGCTGACGGGGCTGTGGCCCGAGTTCAGGGACGACCCGGGCGATGACGTCGACTGGGCGGAGGAGGCCGAGGAGGCGCAGGCCGAGGAGGAGTTCGGCGGTCCCGAGGACTCGGCCGGGACGCCGGTGGAGGAGCCCTCGACGCTGCCTGACGCGTCCGGGAGCCCGACGACGCCCACCACGCCGGCGGAGCGGGGCGAGGCCACGGATCCGGCCACCGGCGGCGCGACGGACGAGGCGACCGACGAGGCGGCCGGGGAGCGGGCGTCGGGTGGTTCCGGCGAGCGGGCCGGGGAGGTCGAGGACTCCGACACGAGCCGCATCAGGGAGCTGTTGAAGCGGCTGCGGGATCTGGATGTGCCGAGCCCGGGCGACACCGAGCGTGCCCCGGTGGAGGCCGTGGGGCCCGAGGAGACGCCGGAGGTGGAGACGAGCCCGGAGGCGACCGAGGCGCCGCGGACCGGCGGGGGTGGTGGCTCGTCCGGGGCCGGTTCGTCGTCGAACGGTGCCGGCGGCTCGGGTCGTTCGCTGTTGGACATCGCGGGCGAGAACGGGCTCTCCGGCAGCTGGGTCGACCTCTACCGCTCCAGCCAATCGGGCAATGGCGACAATGCGGGCAATGTTCTCGGCGACCAGCAGGGCGACTTGAGCGTCACCGGCCGGTGAGGCGAGCCGCCCCGGAGTGCCGTCACACGATCCTCTGATGTGACCATCGTCTCGTTCGCCCCATGCGTGTCAGCCTGCCCCGAGCTGCCCGATTCCCTTGTGACCTGCGGAGTTTGGCCCCCTTCCATGTCAAGTGGCCGCTGATGGGCGATCTTCATCGTTCTTGAACCGTTAGACGGGGTGTGTTTAGTTTCCTGCGCCCGGTTTTCGCGCCGGGCGCCGAGGCCGTAACGCCGAGTCCTGCCGCCGGCCTAGGGGACCACCATCGCGCACCACCGCAGGCAGGAGCGGGGGACCCACCACGACCCCGGCCCGGGAGGGCCTGGCCGTGGCCGCCGTGCCGGACCTTCGTGACCTTCGGAGGCCCGACCGGCTAGGGGTGAAGTCGCGGGGAGCCGACGCTCCTCGTGGCCGGGCAACTCACTGCGCCCGAACCCGACAGCTCACCTCGTAGGCGTCGGTGAGAAGGAACGCCATGCTGTTCAGGGGCAAGGGCCGTCACCGTCGTCCGTCGCGGCCGACCCGCATAGCCGCCGCGGCCGGCGTCACCGGCGCGGCCGTCGCCATCCCGGTGCTGGGTGCCACCGGCGCCAACGCCGCCTCCGTCGACACCTGGGACGCCGTCGCCCAGTGCGAGTCCGGCGGCGACTGGTCCATCAACACCGGCAACGGCTACTACGGTGGCCTCCAGTTCTCGCAGTCCAGCTGGGCGGCCGCGGGCGGCACCCAGTACGCCGAGCGCGCCGACCTGGCCACCAAGGACCAGCAGATCGCCGCCGCCGAGGTGCTGCTCTCCATGCAGGGCCCGGGCGCCTGGCCCGTCTGCGGCCCCCAGGCCGGCCTCTCCGCGGGCGGCGAGTCGCCCGCCATCGACCCCAGCGGCTCCGGTGCCGCCGCCGAGGAGCCGGCCCCCGAGCCCGAGCCCGAGCCGGCCGCCCCGGCCGAGCCCGAGGTGTCGGTCGAGGACGTCGCCCCGCAGGCCGCCGAGGCCGAGGGCGACGGCTCCGAGTACACCGTCGAGGCCGGCGACACCCTGTCCGCCATCGCCGAGGCGCACGACACCACCTGGCGCGAGATCTACGACGCCAACGAGTCCGTCATCGGCGACGACCCGAACCTGATCATCCCCGGCCAGGTCCTGGCCCTCTGACGAGCGGTCCAGCGGGTCCTCCATCAGGGCCCCGGCGCGACGGCACCACCGTCGCGCCGGGGCCCCGAGCCTTTTCTTCACCTTGTAAACAAAAAGGTGGAACCCCCTCCGACCTGCGGATTCCCCTCCGGCCCGCGGGCCACGCGCGGGCTGGAGGGCGGCCCGGTCCCGGGAGCCGGTTAGGCTCAGGGGGCTGAAGACAGCTGAAGAAGTCAGAGACGATCCTTTGACCAGAAGGAGACCCCCGTGCCGTCCATCGATGTCGTCGTAGCGCGCGAGATCCTCGACTCGCGAGGCAACCCAACGGTCGAGGTCGAGGTGGGCCTCGACGACGGCAGCACCGGCCGCGCGGCCGTGCCCTCGGGCGCCTCCACCGGCGCCTTCGAGGCGCTCGAGCTGCGGGACGGGGACCAGGCCCGCTACCTCGGCAAGGGCGTGGAGAAGGCCGTCCTCGCCGTCATCGAGCAGATCGGCCCCGAGCTCGTCGGTTACGACGCCACCGAGCAGCGGCTGATCGACCAGGCGATGTTCGACCTGGACGCCACCGCCGACAAGTCCTCGCTCGGCGCCAACGCCATCCTCGGCGTCTCGCTCGCCGTGGCGCACGCCGCCTCCGAGTCGCGCGACCTGCCGCTGTTCCGTTACCTCGGCGGCCCCAACGCGCACCTGCTGCCGGTGCCGATGATGAACATCCTCAACGGCGGCGCGCACGCCGACTCCAACGTGGACATCCAGGAGTTCATGATCGCGCCGATCGGCGCCGAGTCGTTCTCCGAGGCGGTCCGCTGGGGCGCCGAGACGTACCACACCCTCAAGAAGGTCCTCAAGGAGCGCGGTCTCGGCACCGGCCTGGGCGACGAGGGCGGCTTCGCGCCGAACCTGGAGTCCAACCGCGAGGCGCTCGACCTCATCGTCGAGGCCATCCAGAAGGCCGGCTACACCCCCGGGCAGGACATCGCGCTGGCGCTGGACGTGGCCGCCACCGAGCTCTACTCGGACGGCGTCTACACCCTGGAGGGCAAGGCGCACACCGCCGAGGAGCTGACCGCCTACTACACCGAGCTGGTCCAGGCGTACCCGCTGGTGTCCATCGAGGACCCGCTGAGCGAGGAGGACTGGGAGGGCTGGCAGACCCTCACCGCCGCCCTCGGCGACAAGGTGCAGATCGTCGGCGACGACCTGTTCGTCACCAACCCCGAGCGGCTGCAGCGCGGCATCGACACCGCCGCCGCCAACGCGCTGCTGGTGAAGGTCAACCAGATCGGTTCGCTCACCGAGACCCTGGACGCCGTCGAGCTGGCCCAGCGCAACGGCTTCAAGTGCATGATGTCCCACCGCAGCGGCGAGACCGAGGACGTCACCATCGCCGACCTGGCCGTCGCCACCAACTGCGGCCAGATCAAGACGGGCGCCCCGGCGCGCTCCGAGCGGGTCGCCAAGTACAACCAGCTGATGCGGATCGAGGAGATCCTGGACGACGCCGCCGTCTACGCCGGCCGCAGCGCCTTCCCGCGCTTCCGCGGCTGACCCGCCGTTCGTCGTACCCACGTCCCCGCCATCCGTCCCTTACGGTGGCGGGGACACGCTTTCCGCGGCCCGACCGGGTCGCACCCGCTGGCCGAAGAGGGAGGCGACGTGGCCGCGGACCGGGACCGGTTCTCCACCGCCACCAGGCTCAGGGCGTTCGGTGAGCAGGCGGCCGAGCGCGTCTACCGGGCGCAGAGCCGCCGGTTGGAGCCCAAGCCGCGCCGCGGCCGGCTCACCGGGCGGGCCGCGGTGCTCGCCCTGGTGGTCTGCACGCTGATCGTGGCGCTGGCCTACCCGCTGCGCCAGTACGTCCAGCAGCGCTCCGACATCGCCGACCAGCGGCGGCTCGCCGAGGAGGCCGAGCGCCGGGTCGAGGAGCTGCGCGACGAGAAGGCCCGCTGGCAGGACGACGCCTACGTGCGGCGGCAGGCGCGCGAGCGGCTGCGGTACCTGATGCCGGGCGAGACCGGCTACGTGCTGCCGGCCGACCCGGACGCGGAGGCCGCCGAGCGGTCCTCGGCCGACGCCGAGCGGTCCCGGCCCGGGGGCGCCACCCCGGCGGCCCGCCCCTGGTACGAGAATCTGTGGGACGGCGTCGACCGCGCCGACGCGGCGCCGCAGGCCCGCTGACCCCCAACCCCCCCGAGGCACAGCGACGAGTATGGAAACCCCGACCCCGACCGACGCCGAGACCGTGCGGGCACAGCTCGGCCGCCCGCCGCGCGGGCTGCGCGCCGTGGCGCACCGCTGCCCGTGCGGCAACCCCGACGTGGTGGAGACCGCGCCCCGGCTGCCGGACGGCACACCGTTCCCCACCACCTACTACCTGACCTGCCCGCGCGCCGCCTCCGCCATTGGCACCCTGGAGGCGGACGGCGTGATGCGGGAGATGACCGCGCGGCTGGCCGAGGACCCCGAGCTGGCCGCCGCCTACCGGGCCGCGCACGAGGACTACGTCGCGCGCCGGGACGCCATCGAGGTGCTGCCCGGCTTCCCGAGCGCCGGCGGCATGCCGGACCGGGTCAAGTGCCTGCACGTGCTGGTCGCCCACTCCCTGGCGGCCGGGCCCGGCGTCAACCCGCTGGGCGACGAGGCCCTGGCGATGCTGCCCGAGTGGTGGCGCAAGGGGCCCTGCGTGGCGCGGCCGGCCGAGCCGGTGGCGGAGACGGTCTTCGAGCGGGAGGAAGCGCCGTGACGCGGGCTGCGGCGATCGACTGCGGCACCAACTCCATCCGGCTGCTGGTCGCCGACGCCGACCCGGCGACCGGCCGGCTCAGGGACCTGGAGCGGCGGATGGAGATCGTCCGCCTCGGGCAGGGCGTGGACCGCACCGGCCGGCTGGCGCCCGAGGCGCTGGAGCGCACCTTCGCGGCCTGCCGCGAGTACGCGGCGGCGATAGCGGCGCACGGCGTCACCCCGGACCGGGTGCGCTTCGTCGCCACCTCGGCCACCAGGGACGCCGCCAACCGCGACGAGTTCACGCGCGGCGTGCGGGAGATCCTGGGCGTGGCGCCCGAGGTGATCACCGGGGACGTGGAGGCCGCGCTCTCCTTCGCCGGCGCCACCCGCGAGCTGGCGGCGCTGCCCGGGCACACCGGCCCCTACCTGGTGCTCGACATCGGCGGCGGCTCCACCGAGTTCGTGCTCGGCGACGACGCGGTGCGCGCCGCCCGCAGCGTGGACATCGGCTGCGTGCGGCTCACCGAGCGGCACCTGCTGCGGGACGGCGTGATCGCCGACCCGCCGGGCCCCGAACTGGTCGACGCCATAACGGCCGACATCGACGCCGCGCTCGACCTGGCCGCCGAGCGGGTGCCGTTGACCGAGACCCACACGCTGGTCGGCCTCGCGGGCTCGGTCACCACGGTGGCCGCGATCGCGCTCGACCTGCCCGGCTACGACTCCGCCGCCATCCACCACGCGCGGATCCCGGTGGAGCGGGTGCGGGAGATCACCGAGCGGCTGCTCGCCGCCACCCACGAGGAGCGCGCCGCCATCCCCGTGATGCACCCGGGCCGGGTCGACGTGATCGGCGCCGGGGCGCTGGTGCTGCTCCGGGTCATGGAGCGGACCGGCGCCACCGAGGTCCTGGTCAGCGAGCACGACATCCTGGACGGCATCGCGCAGCTGGCGGCGGGCGGGTAGGGCCTCAGCCGAGGCCGGGGTACGGCCGCTCCCGGCGGGCGGCGCCGAGGGCGGCGGCCCACCAGGACAGTTCGTCGAGCATCGTCGCGGCCGCCCGGCCGGGCTCACCGGGCTCCTTGAGGTTGCCGTCGCCGTCGAACAGCAGGTAGTAGCGCGGGAAGGAGACCGCGTTGCGGACGGTGTGGGCGTGGAGTTCGCCGAAGACCTGCTTGAGCTGTTCGATCGCCAGCACGCCGCCCGTCCCGCCGCTGTAGCCGACGAAGCCGATCGGCTTGGCCTGCCACTCGGTGTAGTGCCAGTCGATGGCCGCCTTCAGGGAGGCCGGGAAGCTGCGGTTGTACTCCGGGGTCAGCACCACGAAGGCGTCGGCCGCGCCGAGCCGGCCGGTCAGGTCCGCCATCTCGGCCGGCCGCGGCAGGTCGGGCTCGACCGCCGGCGGCACGGGCGGCAGCGCCAGCGGCAGCGGGGCGTCGGCCAGGTCGATCAGGTCGACCTCGAACCCGCCGTGGGCGGCGACCTGTTCGGTGAACCAGCGGGCGACGACCGGTCCGAACCGGCCCTGCCGGACACTGCCCACGATCACCGCGAGCCTGAGGGGAGTGCTGGACATGCGCGTCTCCTGTTGTCGGTGCGTCCTGCGTGCGGTCTTCCGCGCCCCTCACGCTGCCGCCCCGGCGGAGGGCCAGGAAGACCGGACCGAGACTGGTAGTGGCGGGGCCACCCTTGGCCAGGCCCCGCCCTGTTACGTTCGACGGGTGAGCGAGCACGACAACGAACTGGGCATGTTCCTGCGCAACCGCCGGGAGGCCGTGACCCCGGCCGAGGTCGGGCTGCCCGCCGGCGGGCGCCGCCGTACACCGGGGCTGCGCCGGGCGGAGCTGGCCACGCTGGCCGGGGTCAGCGTCGAGTACCTCACCCGGCTGGAACAGGGGCGCGACCGCCGCCCTTCGGCGCCCGTGCTGTCCGCCCTCGCCGACGTGCTGCGGCTGAGCCTGAGCGAGCGCGTCCACCTGTACCGGCTCACCAAGGCCGTCGAGGGGTTCAGCTGCACCGGCGGCGCGCCACCGCCGCCGGTCCGGGCGGTGCGTCCCACGGTCGCGGCCCTGCTCGCCCACCTGGAACCGGCCCCGGCCGTGCTGGTCAACCGGCTGAGCGAGGTGATCGCGCACACCGAGGGCTACGCGCGGCTGATGGGCCCGCTCGGCCTGTTGGACGGCGCGCCGCCCAACCTGGCCCGCTTCGTCTTCACCGACGACCGCGCGCGGACCGTCTTCCCGGACTGGGAGCACGTCGCCGACCAGCAGGTGGCCGCGTTGAAGCAGGGGCCGTTCCGGGGTGACGCGCACATGGCCGCGCTGGCCGACGAGCTGACCGTGGCGGCCGGCGCGGCGTTCGCCGGCCGGGTGGCCACCGTGCCAGGGCTGCCCAGGCCCAGCGGCGTCACGCGGTTCGTCCACCCGGAGGCGGGCGAGCTGCGCCTGGCGTACGAGACGCTGGACCTTGCCGCCGACGACCAGCGGGTCCTGGTCCACCTGCCGGCCGACGACGCCACCGCCGCGGCCGTGGACCGGCTCTCCGGGGCGGGGTCCCGCGCCCTCCGGGCCGTCCCGGCCTGAGCGGCCGGCCCGCCGCCACGCGGGCCCCGGAAGAAGCCTCGTGAAGTTTTTCACATGGGGATCGGCGCCGAAACCACCCCGCTGGGGCCGGTCGGGGCCGGATTGCCCGACAACAGTCGGTTCGCGCCCCGGTGATGGGCGCTTCCCGGTCGGCGGCGACCGGCCTTCGGCGGCGCCGGGTGATCGACGAAAGGGCCGCTGAGGAGCGGGTTCGCCACTGTGGCGACCCCCGCCCCCGGCCAAGCCAGGCAAAGGGCCGCGCAGTGTAGCAGAACACCCCGCCAACCTTGTGAAGCCCCTCACGAGGGGGGTGCGGAGGTCGGGTGGATACTCGATGGCATGAGCACCACGGAGCGTCCCCGAATCCTCGTCGTTGGTGGCGGGTACGTCGGTATGTACGCGGCCCGCCGCATCCTCAAGAAGATGCGCTACGGCGAGGCAACCGTCACCGTCGTCGACCCGCGCTCGTACATGACCTACCAGCCCTTCCTCCCCGAGGCGGCGGCCGGAAGCATCTCCCCGCGTCACGTCGTGGTGCCGCTGCGCCGGGTGCTCCCCAAGGCCGAGGTCCTCACCGGTCGGGTCACTTCCATCGACCAGGACCGCAAGGTCGCCAGCGTGGCGCCCCTCGTGGGCCAGCCGTACGAGGTCCCCTTCGACTACCTGGTGGTCGCGCTCGGCGCGGTCTCCCGCACCTTCCCGATCCCCGGCCTCGCCGAGCAGGGCATCGGCATGAAGGGCGTCGAGGAGGCCATCGGCCTGCGCAACCACGTGCTCGAGCAGCTCGACAAGGCCGACTCGACCACCGACGAGGAGGTCCGCCGCAAGGCGCTGACCTTCGTCTTCGTCGGCGGCGGCTTCGCCGGCGCCGAGACCATCGGCGAGGTCGAGGACATGGCGCGGGACGCCACCAAGTACTACCCGACCATCAAGCGCGAGGACATGCGCTTCGTGCTGGTCGACGTCGCCGACCGGATCCTCCCCGAGGTCGGGCCCAAGCTCGGCGAGTGGGGCCTGGAGCACCTGAAGGCGCGCGGCATCGAGGTCCACCTCAAGACCTCGGTGAAGTCCTGCGTGGACGGGCACGTCGAGCTGAGCAACGACGTGACGGCCGACTCCAACACCATCGTGTGGACCGCGGGCGTCAAGCCCAACCCGGCGCTGGCCCGCTACGGCCTGCCGCTCGGCCCGCGCGGCCACGTGGACACCCAGCCCACCCTCCAGGTGGTCGGCACCGACTACATCTGGTCGGCCGGCGACAACGCCCAGGTGCCCGACCTGGCGGCCCGCGCCGCCGGCGTGGAGAACGCCTGGTGCCCGCCGAACGCGCAGCACGCGCTGCGGCAGGCCAAGGTGCTCGGCGACAACGTCATCTCCGGGATGCGCGGCTTCCCGCAGAAGGAGTACAAGCACGCCAGCATGGGCGCGGTGGCCGGCCTCGGCCTCCGCAAGGGCGTGGCCATGATCAAGCTGGGCAAGCTGACCTTCCGCTTCCGCGGCCGGCTCGGCTGGTACCTGCACCGCGGCTACCACGGCATGGCGGTGCCGACCTGGAACCGCAAGATCCGGGTCTTCGCCGACTGGACCCTCGGCCTCTTCCTCAAGCGCGAGGTCGTCTCGCTCGGCGCGGTGGAGCACCCGCGCGAGGAGTTCTACGAGGCGGCGGCGCCGGTCACGGCCGCGGCGACCAAGCAGGTCGACCGGAAGGTCGAGGAGCAGCCCAAGGCCAAGGCCGCCGGCTGAGGCACCCGACGACAGCGTCCCGAAGGGGCGGACGGCTTCGGCCGGCCGCCCCTTCGGCCGTTCCGCCCGCCATGCGCTCGAAAGGCGGAATGGACGGTGCGGTAAGGGCGTTTCGGGAGGGTCTCGGTGCCAAGGTGGGCGGGGACGTGCCCCGTCCCGACTCCTGGAGGTGTGTCCCGAATGAGCGCTGCACCACGGATCGCCGCACTCGTCGAGCGGTTGCTCGGCGCGCCACCCCCCGTACTGATCCGCGCCTGGGACGGCAGCGAGGCCGGCCCCCAGGGCGCGCCCGTCGTGATGGTCCGGCATCCGCGCGCCCTGCGCAGAATGCTCTTCCGGCCGGGCGAACTCGGCCTGGCCCGCGCCTGGGTGGCCGGCGAGCTCGACGTGGAGGGCGAGCTCTACCCGGCGCTCGACGTGATCTCGGGGATGGTCTGGAACCGCCCGGAGGGCGTGGCGCCGGCCGGCCGGTCCCTGCTCGCCGCCGGACGCGAGCTGCTGGCGCTCGCCGGGCCGGTCCCGGTGCCCCCGCCGCCGCCCCGCGAGGAGGTGCGGCGCCGCACCGGGCCGCTGCACTCGCTGCGCCGCGACCGGCAGGCCATCAGCCACCACTACGACGTGGGCAACGACTTCTACGAGCTCGTCCTCGGCCCCTCGATGGTGTACTCCTGCGCCGTGTTCGGCACCGCCGGCGACACCCTGGAGACGGCCCAGGCGAACAAGCTCGACCTGATCTGCCGCAAGCTCGACCTGCGCGAGGGCCAGCGGCTGCTGGACGTCGGCTGCGGCTGGGGCTCGCTGGCGCTGCACGCGGCCCGCGAGTACGGCGCCCGGGTGGTCGGCATCACGCTCTCCACGGAGCAGGCCGAGTACGCGCGGACCCGGGCCGTCAAGGAGGGCCTGGAGGACCGGGTGGAGTTCCGGGTCCAGGACTACCGGGAGACCGACGACGGGCCCTTCGACGCGATCTCCTCGGTCGGCATGGCCGAGCACGTCGGCACCGCCCGCTACCGCGAGTACGCCGGGCAGCTGTTCGGGCTGCTGCGGGAGGGCGGCCGGCTGCTCAACCACCAGATCGCCCGCCGCCCCATGAAGGACGAGTCCAGCTACCGGATCGACCCGTTCATCGACGCCTACGTCTTCCCGGACGGTGAACTCGCCCCGGTCGGGCGGACGGTGACCCTGCTGGAGCGGGCCGGCTTCGAGGTCCGCGACCTGGAGTCGCTGCGTGAGCACTACGCCCTGACGCTGCGGCAGTGGGTGCGGAACCTGGAGGAGCGCTGGGAGGAGGCCGTCCGGCTCACCAGCCCGGGCCGGGCCCGGGTCTGGCGGCTCTACATGGCCGCCTCCGCCCTCTCCTTCGAACGCGGGCACATCGGCGTCAACCAGGTCCTGGCCGTCCGCCCGCCGGCCACCGGGGCCTCCGGGCTGCCGCTGCGCACCCGGGACTGGCGCCCGGCCGGCGGCACCGAGAAGGACCTGGCCGCGTAGGCCCTGTCCGCCCGGACAGGACCTAGCCGCGACCGTCGGTGCCCCGGCCCCGCGCCACCCCCCGTGGCGGGCGCGGGACCGGGGCACCGGGCGGCCGGCTCAGTCGGCCTTGATGGCCTCCAGCATGTTGAGCCGCGCGGCGCGCCTGGCCGGCCACAGCGCGGCCAGCACGCCGACCAGGGTGGCCAGCAGCAGGAAGACCGCCAGCCGGTCCCAGGGCAGCAGGAACTCGTAGGTGGCGAGCGAGCCGCGCATCATCTCGCCGACGGCCCAGCCGAAGAACACCCCGAGGCCGACTCCGAGCACGCCGCCGAAGAGCGCGATCACGATGGACTCGATGCGCACCATCCGCTTGGTGGAGCGGCGGTCGAGACCGATCGCGCGCAGCATCCCGATCTCCTGGCGCCGCTCGAAGACCGACATCGCCAGCGTGTTGATCACGCCGAGCACCGCGACGACGACCGCCATCGCGAGCAGGCCGTAGAGCATGTTGAGCATCAGCGTGAAGATGTACGCGATGTCCTCGGCGACGTCCTCCTCGTCCTGCACCAGGATCGCCGGGTTGTCGCCGAGCGCCGCCTCCAGGGCCTGCTTGACCTCGTCGGTGGCGCCGTCGACGGTGGACACCATCACCTGGAAGTCCTCGATCCGGTCCAGGTGCGGGTCGAGCGTGGCGTTGTCGAGGATGACGCCGCGCATCATCTCGCTGTCCTCGTAGAGACCGGTGATCGTCAGCCGCCCCTGCTGCCCGTCCTCGTAGGTGACGTCGAACGAGTCGCCCATGCCCAGGCCGAGGCTCTCGGCGGTGGCGGTGTCCACCACCGCGTTCTCCCCGGCGAGGCCCGCGAAGGAGCCCTCGGTGAACTCGGGGCTGACGAGGTTCCCGATGGCCGCGCCGTTGACGCCGGTCAGCATCTCGGTGTCGTCGCCGCCCGCCACCCTGGCCGGCGAGGCGCGCAGCCCGCTGACGCCGGTGACCCCGGGCTGCTCGGCCAGCGTCTCGGCCACCTCGGGGCTGAGGGGCGCGAAGTTGGCCATGGAGACCACGTAGTCGGAGCTGAGGGTCTGGGCCGCCATCTTCTCGATGGCGTTGGACACGGTGCCGGCTATCACGGTCAGTCCGGTGATCAGGGTCAGGCCGATCATCAGCGCGGACGCGGTGGCGGCGGTACGGCGCGGGTTGCGCACCGCGTTGAGCCTGGCGAGCTTGCCCGACACCCCGAACACCCGCAGCAGCGGGCTCGCCAGGGCGATCACCGGGCGGGAGAGCAGCGGCGTGAGCACGAAGACGCCGATGACCAGCAGGGCGGCGCCGCCGCCCATGGTGGCGCCGCTGTCGTCCCGGTCGATGCCGGCGATCACCAGGGCGGCGCCGGCCCCGGCCAGCAGGGCGCCGATGGTGTTGCGCACCAGCAGCCCCCGGACGGTGGGCGCGGCGTGCACGCTGTTCATCGCGGCGACCGGCGGGATCTTGGCGGCCCGGCGCGCCGGCAGGTAGGCGGCGAGCATGGTCACCACGACGGCCACCACGAGCGAGGCGAGCACGGCGGAGCCGGAGACCACCAGCGGGCCCTCGGGGACCGTCAGGCCGAAGGAGTCCATCAGGGAGCGGAAACCGGCGGCGATGCCGACGCCGGCCGCGAAGCCGGACAGCCCGGCGACCACGCCGACCGCCAGCGCCTCGATCAGCACCGACCTGGTGACCTGGCGGCGGCTGGCGCCGACCGCCCGCAGCAGGGCCAGCTCCCTGGTGCGCTGGGCGACCAGCATCGTGAAGGTGTTGGCGATGATGAAGATGCCGACGAACAGCGAGATGCCGGCGAAGGCGAGCAGCCCGGTGCGCATGCCGCTGGTGGTCGCCTCGATGTCGGCGGCCTGCTCGTCGGCGAGCTCCTGGCCGGTCATGGCCTCGGCGTCGGCCGGCAGCAGCGGCTCCACCGCGTCGAACAGACCGGCCTGCGAGGTGCCGTCCGCCGCCTCCAGGGTGATCCTGGTGAACTCGCCCGGCAGGGCGAACAGTTCCTGGGCGGTCGCGGTGTCGTAGAGCACCAGCGAGCCGCCGGCGGCGACCGTGCCGTCCTCGGTGGTGAAGACGCCGGTGACGCTCTCCTCGCGGACCGGGCCGTTCACCGAGACGCGGGCGGTGTCGCCGACCTGGTACCCGGTGCGCTCGGCGGTGTGCGAGTCGATGGCTATCTCGCCGGGACCGGCGGGCGCGCGCCCCTCGGTCATCGGGTAGCGGGCGTCGGTGCCGGCGCCGTCGGGCCCCGCGTAGTAGTTGGCGCCGGTGGTGGACCAGCCGTCCCCGACCAGGTCGCCCTCCTTGTCGGCGAGCGCGGCGAAGCCGGTGACCTCGCCGGTGGCGGCGGCGACGCCGGGCAGCGCCGCGACCTGGTCGAGCAACGCCTGGTCGAGGTTGGCCGCGCCGCGCGGGTCGTCCTCGGCGGCCTCGCTGTCGGCGTCCGGCTGGATGGCGAGGTCCACGTGGGTGAGGGACCGCTCGGCGCTGCGCTGGAACGCCTCGGAGATGGTGGAGGTGAAGACGAGCGTGCCGGAGACGAAGGCGACGCCGAGCAGCACGGCGAGCGTGGTCATCAGCAGCCGGGCCTTGTGCGCGAGCACGTTGCGCAAGGCGGTTCGGAGCATGGGGAGTCCAGGTGAGTGGTTCGCCCACCGGCACCCTGGCCGGGGACGTACGGACGGTGGAAGTCAGGGAGTCGGCGCCGAGCCGCGCCCGGCCAGGACCTGCCGCTCCCGGCTCGGCCGCGGGCCGTCAGGGCAGGCCGCCAGGCCTAACTGGTGCGGCCCTTGGCGTCGAACCGCTTCATGTGCTCCAGGACCCGCTCGGCGGTCGGCTCCGGCATGTCGTCGACGACGCGGCCGTCGGCCAGGAAGATCACGCGGTCCGCGTAGGCGGCGGCGACCGGGTCGTGGGTGACCATCACCACGGTCTGGCCGAGCTCGCGCACCGAGTTCCGCAGGAAGCCGAGGATCTCGGCGCCGGCGCGCGAGTCCAGGTTGCCGGTCGGCTCGTCGCCGAAGATGATCTCCGGTCGGGCGGCCAGCGCCCTGGCGACCGCGACCCGCTGCTGCTGGCCGCCGGAGAGCTGGTTCGGCCGGTGCTTGAGCCGGTCGGCGAGGCCGACCGTGGCCACCACCCGGTCCAGCCACGCCTTGTCGGGCTTGCGGCCGGCGATGGACATGGGGAGCGTGATGTTCTCCAGGGCGCTGAGCGTCGGCAGCAGGTTGAACGCCTGGAAGATGAAGCCGATCCGGTCGCGCCGCAGTTGGGTGAGCTTCTTGTCCTTGAGGCCCGAGAGCTCGGTGTCGCCGATGCGGGCCGAGCCGGACGATATCGAGTCGAGGCCGGCCATGCAGTGCATCAGCGTGGACTTGCCGGACCCCGAGGGGCCCATGATCGCGGTGAACTCGGCCTGCCGGAAGTCCACGGAGACGTGATCGAGGGCGACGACCCTGGTCTCGCCCTCCCCGTAGACCTTGGTGAGGTCCCTGGCCTGGGCCGCCACGGCCGAGGTGGACGCGGTGTGCGGGGCGGCGGCGATGCTGGACACGTGCTTCTCCTGTCGGGACGGGGGCAGGCACCCTCCATCGTGGTGCACCGCCGGGCCCCCGGGGATCAGCCTCGGTGCGGGTTCTGGCGAGTTCTTCGGAGGGACGGCCGGGAACCGCGCGTCATACCTGAGGAGGAGGTCATCCTGTGTGCCCGGAAGGATGCGGAGGGTTGATTTGCGTCAATCCTCGGTGGGGCCCGGGTGTTGGGTGGGGGGACGAAGCGGCATGTGGCCGGGCGGTCGGTGTCTGATGAGCCATCAGGAGCTCATAAAATCAGACAACATCGGCCTGGGGCACCGGTGTTCGGGCGAATCTGCCAGTTAAGCTCAGTAGACGCCTCAGGCGCGCACGGCGCCCGGAACGGCTTGGGATCTGTGCCCGGATGGTGGAATGCAGACACGGTGAGCTTAAAACTCGCTGGCCTTCGGGCCGTGCCGGTTCAAGTCCGGCTCCGGGCACACCAGGCGCCAAGCCGCTGACCTGCGAGAAGGTCGGACTCCGCCGCCTTGGCCGCGGCGGGTTCACGGTCGGTCGACCCCGCCGGCGGTGCCTGGACCCAGCGTGTGGCCGCCGTTGATCCTGACGCGTTCGCCCGTGACGAAGGACGCCTCGGGCGAGGCGAGGAAGCACACCGCCGCGGCGACGTCCTCCGGCCGGCCCATGCGGCCCAACGGCACGGCGGCCGCGTAGGCGGCCAGGGAGGCGGGACTCGCCCCGGCGTGCCGTTCGACCGGTATCCAGCCGGGGGCCACGGTGTTCACGGTGATCCCGTACGGGCCCAGGGCGCGGGCCCAGCACTCGGTCAGGGCGTGTTGGGCCGCCTTGGCCGCCACATAGGCCGACATGTCGGGCAGGGCGCGCTCCAGGACGTCCGAGCCGATCTGGATGATCCGGCCGCCACCGCGTTCCCGCATGGCGGGCAGCGTCGCCCGCATCAACAGGGTGGGGCTCTTGACGAAGAACGTCAGCTGGGCGAGGTGGTCATCCCAGGTCACCTCCGTCGGGTCCAACTGGGGCTGCGCACCCGTGGCGTTGAGGACGAGCGTGGTGACGGGGCCCAGCCGGTCCGAGACGGCCGCGACCAGCGCCGTCACGGCGGCCTCGTCCGTCACGTCCGCGGCGAACGCCTCGGCCGTCCCACCCGCCGTGCGGATGTCCGCCACCACCTCGCGGGCCGCGGCGCCGTCCGTCCGGTAGTTGACGGCCACCGCGTGGCCCTCGGCGGCGAGACGGCGGGCGATGACGGCCCCGAGGCCGCGGGAGGCCCCGGTGACCAGGGCGGTTCCGGTACTGGCTGCGTTCGACATGCCGTCACGATAGGTCGGTGGGGACCGGTGGGGTTACGGTCCGGTACGGGAACCTTCAAACCCCTTTCGCTCGTTTCTCCGACTGCACTACCGTGCAGTCTTTGCTAACGCATTACTCTGGTGGTCAAGGTCGTGCCGTGCGGCCATGGAGGAGTGAGATGAGGAGCAGCAACCCGGTCTTCACGCGTCGGGGGTTCAGTCGGGACGGTGGTTACGCCGGCTTCAACGCCGGGCCGCAGCCGCAGACCGGGAATCCGTACGCGGGTAGCCCGACCAACCCCTACGCGCAGCCGGGTAACCCGTATGCGCAGCCGCAGGTGGGCCCCGCTGGCGGATACGTGCCGCCCGCCCCCACGCGCGCCGGTGTGATGACGATCGACAGTGTCGTCTCCCGCACCGCCATCACCCTGGGCACCGTCGTCGTCGCCGCGGCGGCCGCCTGGATCACGGACATGCCGGTCGGCGTCGGTGTGCTCTTCGCCCTCGTGGCGCTGGGCCTCGGCCTCTGGCAGTCCTTCAAGCGTGAGCCGTCCCCCGCGCTGATCATGGCGTACGCCGTGGCGGAGGGCCTCTTCCTCGGTGCCATCAGCAACGCGATCAACGCGGTGGCGCCCGGCGCGGCCATGCAGGCCGTGATCGGCACCATGGCGGTCTTCGCCGGCGTGCTGTTCATGTACAAGCAGCGGATCATCCGCGTCACCCAGCGCTTCACCAAGTTCGTGCTGGCCGCGGCCCTGGGCTTCGTGCTCCTCTCCATGGTCAACCTGATCGTGGCCATGATCGGCGGTGGCAACGGCCTGGGCCTGCGTGACGGCGGCCTCGGCATCCTGTTCGGCATCGCCGGCGTGGTGCTCGGCGCCTGCTTCCTCGCCCTGGACTTCAAGCAGGTCGAGGACGGCATCGCCTACGGTGCCCCGGAGAAGGAGGCCTGGCTGGCCGCCTTCGGCCTGACCCTGACGCTGGTCTGGATCTACCTGGAGTTCCTGCGCCTGGTGGCCATCCTGCAGGGGGACTGACCCACGGCTGTTCGAGGGGCCCGGCGAGACGTCGTCTCGCCGGGCCCCTCGGCGTCTCAGCGGTCAGCGGTACCGCCTCAGCAGGTCGAGCGCCTCGGCCAGCGCCCGCCTGGCGGCCGGGTCGTCCTCCCGGGCGTCCGTGACGGCCCGGGCCAGGTCGTAGCCGCAGACCGCCACCTGGTCGCCCACGGCGTAGATGCCGACCTCGGGGAGCCGGCGCGGGGCGCCGTAGGGCACCTCGAGGCGCTGCGCCCGGCTGGTGAGCTCGCTCGCGAGGGCCAGCCCCTCGGCCGCGGCGCCGCGCCGCAGCCGGCTCTCGGGGAGGGTGCGGAGCCGGTCGGCGGCGGCGTCGACCGCCTCGTAGAGCTCGTGGAGATCCTGTGGTGTCACTCGGGCGTGGTTCCTCAGTCGGTGCGGTGGGTGGAGGCGACCACCCGGTCCGCCAGCAGGTAGACGCTCTCCGCGCCGCAGGAGAAGGTCAGCGCGTAGGCGCCGGAGAATCCCGAGCCGCCCATCAGCACCGGCTCCTCGCCGGCCCGCACCGCCTCGGCCAGCCGCTCGGCGGCCTCCTGGTGGCTCGGGGTGAGGCAGAGCGTGGTGCCGTCCGCGAAGAGCAGTACGTCGAGCGTGCCCATCGGGCCGTGCCGGACGTCGGCCAGCGGGATGCCGGCCTCGGCGAGCCGGGTCAGCCGGTCGGCGGTGTGCCGCTGCTCGTCCCGGGGGGAGCGGTCGCCGCCGCGCTCCAGCGGCTCGCCGGTGAGCGTGAAACCGGGGTGCGAGGGGTGCCGGCGCCGCGCGGCGGCCAGCTCGGCCGACTCGCCGCCCTCCGTCCCGTCCACCGCGTCGAGGGGCTGCTCCTCGCTCTCCGCCGGCTCGTCGTCGGCCTGCCGGGGGATGAGCGACGCGCCCTCGCGGGCGGCGCGCGGCGCGCCGGGGAGGTGGCCGGAGTCGCTGAGCAGATAGCGCTCCAGGAGGGCGTCGAGCAGCTCCTCGTCGGCCTCCGCGACCTCGTAGCCGAGGCCGCGGCCGGCGAGCAGCCCGCCGGGGCCCTCGTGGTCCCTGGCGTCCTGTTCGGCCCAGTAGGCGCGGGCCTCGGCCAGCTCGCGCTCCCGCTCGTCGGCGAGCGCGGCGGCGACGGCCGTGCGGATCTCCTCGGGCGGCGGCACGGGCCTGGCGGCCGGCAGCCCGCGGGCCGCGAGCAGCTCCGCCCGCAGCGCGGCGAGCTCACGGCGCGTGGCGCGCGCGGTGCGCAGCGTCAGCGCGCCCAGGGCGACGGAGGCGACGCAGGTGCCTGCGACCACCAGCAGGATCACGGATATGGCGCTCACGGACTCGCTCCCAGAAGACTCTTGGTCCTGACTTCTTATCTCAGGTTTCCGGGTCGCGGCCACGTGGCGCAGTGCAAAACGTCATGAATTGGACGGGTCTTTGGTCCGAAACGCGCCCCTCGCCACCCCGCTGACCTGCCCCTTCGCGCGGGCGGCCGGCGTGGATCACATCCCGGGTCCGCTTCGGTCTCGCACCTATAAAGAGCCGGGGCGCGCGGGCCGGCCGGCGCGCCACCGGCGTTCAGCTCAGGCGCTCGATCACCATGGCCATCCCCTGGCCGCCGCCCACGCACATGGTCTCCAGGCCGAGCCTCTTGTCGTGCCAGCGCAGCGAGTTGATGAGGGTGCCGGTGATGCGGGCGCCGGTCATGCCGAAGGGGTGGCCGACGGCGATCGCCCCGCCGTTGACGTTGAGTCGGTCGAGATCGATGCCGAGCTCCCGGTAGGAGGGGATGACCTGGGCGGCGAACGCCTCGTTGATCTCGACCAGATCGATGTCGTCGATCGTCAGGCCGGCCAGCGCCAGCGCGCGCCGGCTGGCCTCCACCGGGCCGAGCCCCATGATCTCCGGCGAGAGCGCCGAGACGCCGGTGGAGACGATCCTGGCCAGCGGCGTGACGCCGAGCTCGCGCGCCTTGCGGTCCGACATGATCACCAGCGCCGCGGCGCCGTCGTTGAGCGGACAGCAGTTGCCCGCGGTGACCAGGCCGTCCGGCCGGAACGCCGGCTTGAGCCCCGCCACGCCCTCCATCGTGACGCCGGGCCGCGGGCCGTCGTCGGCCGCGACCAGCGTGCCGTCGGGGGTGGTCACGGGGGTGATCTCGCGCTGCCAGAAGCCGTCCGCGAGTGCCTTCTCGGCCAGGTTCTGCGAGCGCACCCCGAACTCGTCCATCTCCTGCCTGGTCACGCCCTTGAGCCGGGCCAGGTTCTCGGCCGTCTGGCCCATGGCGATGTAGACGTCGGGCAGCTGTCCGTCCTCGCGCGGGTCGTGCCAGCCCTCGCCGCCCCGCTCCGCCCGGCGCGCGCTGCGGGCCTCGGCCTCGGCGAACAGCGGGTTGCGGGTGTCGGGCAGGCCGTCGGACGAGCCCTTGACGGTGCGGGAGACCATCTCCACGCCGGCCGAGACGAAGACCTCGCCCTCGCCCGCCCTGATGGCGTGGAAGGCCATCCTGGTGGTCTGCAGCGAGGAGGCGCAGTACCGGGTGACCGTGCAGGCGGGCAGCCGGTCGAGGCCGAGCTGGACGGCCACCACCCGGCCGAGGTTGTGGCCCTGCTCGCCGCCCGGCATGCCGCAGCCGAGCAGCAGGTCGTCGATGTCGGCGGCGTCGAGCTCGGGCACCTGGTCGAGCGTGGTCCGGACGATGGTGGCGGTCAGGTCGTCGGGGCGCAGCTCCTTGAGCGAGCCCTTGAAGGCCCGGCCGATGGGCGAGCGGGCGGCGGCGACGATGACGGCTTCCGGCATGGTTCCTCCCGGCGGCGGGCGAGCGGGCGCGTACGGGGCCCTGTGCTCGAAGTTACCGACAGGTAGACCTTGCTGTCATCCCCACGACGCGCCGGCGGGCCGGCAGGTCGGTCCCGGCAGCTCCTTCACGGGCCGGTGGCGGTGGCGACGTCCTCGGGGACCGCCCCTTCGGACCGGTCCGCCGGCAGGTCGATCTGACGCCGCCGCCTCCGCTTGACCAGCGCCCACGGGATGCGCCGCCCGCCGCTGACCGCGGCGCTCACCTCGGTGCCCTCCTCGGCGGCCGCGCTGGCCGCCGCGTCCGCCACCGGCAGCAGCCGCTCCCGGCGGGCCGCCTCGGCCAGTTCCTCGGCCGGCCAGACGCCGAGCGCGTCGCAGAGCGTCGGCAGGATCGCCATCGCCGCCGCCGCGTACCCCTGCGCCGACGGGTGGTAGCGGTCGGGCCCGAAGAGCTCCCGCGGATGCGCCGCGAACTCGGGCCCGAGCAGCGCGCCGAGCGAGACCGTGCGCCCCCCGAGCTCCACCACCGCGATGGTCTGCGCCGCGGCCAACTGGTGGCACAGGCGCCTGGCCACCCAGCGCAGCGGCTGCGCCACCGGCTCGACCGAGCCCAGGTCCGGGCAGGTGCCGACGATCACCTGGCAGCCGGCGGTGCGCAGCCTGGCCACCGCCTCCGACAGGTACTTCACCGACCGCGCCGGCGTCACCCGCCCGGTGATGTCGTTGGCGCCGATCATGATCACGCAGACGTCGGGCACCGGCGCCCGCCCCGGCTCGGTCAACAGCAGCGACACCTGGCGCTCCAGGTCGGAGGACCTGGCCCCGGTCAGCGCCACGTTGTGCAGCTCGACCGCCCGCTCGGAGACGGCCGCGAGCCCCGAGGCGAGCAGCGCCCCCGGCGTCTGCCCGGCGCGGTGCACCCCGTAGCCGGCGGCCGTCGAGTCGCCCAGCATGGCGAGGCGCCAGGGGGCCCCCGCCGAGTCGGCGAACGCCAGCCCGTACAGGCCGTCGGAGACCGGCGGTTCGTCCTCCCAGCCGGCGCCGAGCCGGCGCCGCGCGTACTGCACCTCCGTCAGCAGCAGCCCCGCCGCGGCGCCGCCCAGCACACTGATGCCACCGCCGCCGTAGGCGGCCGCGGTCGCGATCCTGCGTGCCACTCTCGCCCGTGACATGGCCGCCTCCCGGATCCGTGCCTTACGTCTTCCCACACTTGTGGTGCCCAGCGCGGCGGGCCGCGCAACGCAATAGGGTGATGTCCGGTGAGCGGACATCAGCCGCCGCCGAACCGGCCCGATATGCGGAGACCCAGGTGCAGTATCACGAGTCGATGATCGACCTTGTCGGCAACACCCCGTTGGTGAAGCTCAGCCGAGTGACCGCCGGAATCAGGGCCACCGTCCTGGCCAAGGTCGAGTACTTCAACCCCGGCGGCTCGGTCAAGGACCGCATCGCGCTGCGGATGATCGAGGCCGCCGAGGACTCCGGCGCCCTGCGGCCCGGCGGCGTGATCGTCGAGCCCACCTCGGGGAACACCGGCGTCGGGCTCGCCATCGTCGCCCAACGCAAGGGCTACCGCTGCGTCTTCGTCTGCCCCGACAAGGTCTCCACCGACAAGATCAACGTGCTGCGCGCCTACGGCGCCGAGGTCGTCGTCTGCCCGACCGCCGTCGACCCCGAGCACCCCGACTCGTACTACAACGTCTCCGACCGGCTGGTGCGCGAGACGCCCGGCGCCTGGAAGCCCGACCAGTACAGCAACCCGGACAACCCGCGCTCCCACTACGAGACGACCGGGCCCGAGCTGTGGAAGCAGACCGAGGGCCGGATCACCCACTTCGTCGCCGGCGTCGGCACCGGCGGCACCATCACCGGCACCGGCCGCTACCTCAAGGACGTCAGCGGCGGCCGGGTCAGGATCATCGGCGCCGACCCCGAGGGCTCGGTCTACTCGGGCGGTTCCGGCCGCCCCTACCTGGTCGAGGGCGTCGGCGAGGACTTCTGGCCGTCCGCCTACGACCCCGAGGTGGCCGACGAGATCATCGCCGTCTCCGACAAGGACTCCTTCCAGATGACCAGGCGGCTCGCCCGTGAGGAGGGCCTGCTGGTCGGCGGCTCCTGCGGGATGGCCGTCGTCGCGGCGCTGGAGGCGGCCAGGAAGCTCGGCCCCGACGACGTCGTCGTGGTGCTGCTGCCGGACGGCGGGCGCGGCTACCTCAGCAAGATCTTCAACGACGAGTGGATGGCCGACTACGGCTTCCTGGAGGGCGGCGAGCCCGCGCTGCGCGTCGGGGACGTGCTGCGCGGCAAGGAGGGCGACATGCCGTCGCTGGTCCACATGCACCCGGACGAGACGGTCGGTCAGGCCATCGAGGTGCTGCGCGAGTACGGCGTCTCGCAGATGCCGGTGGTCAAGCCGGGCGCCGGCCACCCGGACGTGATGGCCGCCGAGATCGTCGGCTCGGTCGTCGAACGGGAGCTCCTCGACGCGCTGTTCGCGCGGCGGGCGGCGCTCGGCGACCCGCTGGAGAAGCACCTGAGCCCGCCGCTGCCACACGTCGGCTCCGGCGAACCGGTGGCCGACCTGATGAGCGTGTTGCGGGAGGCCGACGCCGCGGTGGTGCTGGTCGAGGGCAAGCCGACGGGCGTGGTCAGCCGGCAGGACCTGCTCACCTTCCTGGCCGCCGAGCGCTGAGTTCGGTCGGACGAGCGGTCGGCTTTCGCCGGGTCAACCAACAGAACCCGAAGTGTCACGGCCGGGCAACGCGTCGTTAACACCCGTCCGGCAGAGTTCTGGGTGTCGGCACCAAGGACCTCCGGAGCGGCTCCCGGACCTCCCTGGTCGCCCGGACACGAGGCCCCGACCCGGCCCGTGTCCCCGCGGGGACCGCCGTCGTCCCGCCCCTGGTGGCTACACCGGGGTGCGGCGGTCCCCGCCAACCACATCTCTCAGACCCAGTCCTCGTCGCGCTCGCGCTTCTCGCCGCCCCCGCGGCGCAGCGCGCCGTGCGCCACGTAGCAGGCGTTGACGCCGACGATGCCGCCCCAGCACAGCATCAGCCCGGAGACGCCGGCCTGGGCGGCCGCGATCGCCGACAGCGGGATCGCCAGCACCAGCGAGAGCGCGGCCAGCCCGAACGCCACGCCGGGCCCCGAGGGCTCCACCCGCGGCGGCGCCGGCCGCCCGCCGCGCGCGATCACCATCTGCTGCTCGGCGAGCTGCCGCCGCACCCGCTTGTCCACGGTGGCGTCGATGCGCTGTTCCACCTTGCCGAGGAACGAGTCGACGAGCTCCGTCTCGTATCCCTCGCCGAGTTCCTTGCGGGTCTGCACCGCCGCCTCGAGCTCACCCCTGAGGTCGACGTCGTCATGCAGTTCGCGGTCGCGGGCACTGGTCATGACAGACACGGTACGGGGGCGCGCCGCCGCCCTGCAGGGGGGTTAGCCCCCCATTCCCGCCCGGACTTTCCCGCACTCGGGCTCAGGGTCGGCCACGGTTCCGGATCAGGGTGACTGCATAGGATGACGCGCGTGAGGCGGGAGAGCGAGCCGGGCGGTGCGGGTGGGGCGGGCGCCGAGCTGTCGCGGCTCTTCGAGGGGCACCGGCTGACCCCGACCCAGCGGCGGATCGCGCACTGCCTGCTCAGGCGGGCCGACGAGGCGCCGTTCCTGTCCAGCGTGGAGCTGGCCGAACTGGCCGGCGTCAGCCAGCCGTCGGTCACCCGCTTCGCGGTCGCCCTCGGCTTCGACGGCTACCCGGCGCTGCGGCGGCGGCTGCGGGAGAGCGTGCGGGAGGCCGGCGAGCCGGCCGTGCGGCGGGGGAACGTGTACCAGCGGGCGGTGCTCGCCGAGATCGAGCGACTGCGGCGGCTCGCCGCCGAACTGGCCGACCCCACGCGGATCGAGCAGGCCGGCCGGCTGCTGGCCGCGTCCCGGCCGCTGCCGGTGCTCGGCCTGCGGGCGGCGGCGGCCGAGGCCGCCGGCTTCGCCTACTTCGCCGCCAAGGTCCACCCGGACGTGCGGCTGCTCGACGAGGGCGGCTCGATGCTCGCCGACCGCCTCGACGCGGCGGTCGCGGCGGGCGCCGGCGCGCTGCTGTGCTTCGCGCTGCCGCGCTACCCGCGGGAGGTCGCCGAGGCGCTGGCCGCGGCGCGGGCGGCCGGCCTGCGGGTGGTCACGGTCACCGACAGCGCGCTCGCGCCGGTGGCGCACCCCGACGACCTGCTGCTCGCCGCGCCCGTCAGCACGGCCCTCTCCTTCGACACGGCCTGCGCGCCGAACCTCCTGGGCCGCGCCGTCCTCGAAGCGATGTGCGACGCCCTCCCGGACGCCCAGTCCCGCCTCGACACCTTCGACACGCGGGCCGCGGAACGCGGCCTCTTCCTGGACTGACGAACGGGCGTGTCCGCGGAGCGGGCGTGGCCGCCCTACCCGGCCCGGCGGGCGGCTCCGCCGCGGTGGCCTGCGGCCGGCAGGCCGCGTCGGCGGCTGTGCCGCCGGGCCGTGGTGGTGCGGCCTTGGCCTGCGGCCGGCAGGCCGCTCGCGCCGCGTCGGCGGCTGGCGCCGCCGGGGCGTGTTGGGGGGACGTTGGCGTTATGGCTCGGCCGTCACGGGTCGGTAGGTCCTTGGCCTGCGGCCGGCTGTGCCGCCGGGGCTCGTGGTCACCGGCGATGGTTGGCGTGGCTGCGCCGTGGTGGCCTGCGGCCGGTGGGGCGTGTCGGCGGCTGTGCCGCCGGGCCGTGGTGGTGTGGCCTTGGCCTGCGGCCGGTAGGTCGCGTCGGCGGCTGCGCCGCCGGGGCGCGCTCCGCCGCCAATGCCTGCGGCCGGCAGGCCGCGTCGGCGGCTGTGCCGCCAATGCCTGCGGTCGGGAGGCCGCTCGTGGCGGCGGTGGTGGGTGGTTATTCGGCCGCCTGTGGCGGTCATGGTGGTCAGTCGTCCAGGAGGGTGAGGTCCGGGGGGACCAGGCTGGTCGTTTCGACGAGGCCCTTCAGGAGGTTGTGGAGGAGGTGGGCGTCGTAGGGGCCGCCCTCCTCGCGGATCACGGTCGGGGGGAAGCCGGCGGCGTGGAGGCGGTGGCGGAGTTCGCCGGCCCGGCGTTCGACCTTGCGTGCCGTCCAGCCGTCCTCCGGGCGCAGGTGTCTGAGTTGGGCGTTCGCCTCGCGGTAGGTCACCGGGCGGGGGTCGGGCTCGTAGCGCAGGTAGCTCTGGCCGAGCACGACGGCGACCAGTCGTTCCTCGGGGGTGAGCTCCCACCGCTTGGGCGGCACGGTCGGCGCGCCGGGGGTGGCGCGTGGCTCGGGCCGCTCGTGGTCGGTCACGAACAGCTCGACCAGGTGCTCGCGGCCGCCCGAGCCCTTCACGAAGAGCGGCGTGTAGCCGCCGGCCAGCGGCACCGGCTCCGAGGTGTGGTGCAGCATCAGCCCGCGCGGCAGGCGCACCAGTTGTTGGCCGATGTTCCGCAGCCACCACAGGTTGTCCCGGAAGGTCAGCTCGCCGTGCCGGCGGCTGACCGACTGGTCCTGGCCGCCGACGGTCAGGTGGACCTCCGGGTCGTCCTTCGGGGTGTTGCGCCCAAAGCGGACGACGCGCTCCGGTTCCGGCGGTACCCACAGCGTGCCCTGCGTCGAGCTCGCGTGCAGCGTGCGCGGCGGCCGGGACGGCCGGTGCGGCACGCCGCGGGCGAGCGTCGGCCGCACGGCGGGCGGCGTGGCGGCGCGGGAGGCACGTGGGCTGCGGAACGGCGTCATCGCGCTCTTCTCCTCTGCTCGGTACTGCCCGGCAGCATCACTCGTGGGCGGCGGGACCCCTCCCGCCGCTCAGGGACGCGGCCGCCGCGGCGGCCGTGGTGGCGCGCTCGCACAGCTGGTCGACGGGTTCGTCGCCGGCCACCGCCAGGTGCAGGAGCTCCAGCTTGGGGTGGCCGCCGTTGCCGGTGAAGGAGCGGTGTTCGACCCGGACCAGGCAGGTGCCGGCGCCCTCGCCCTCCGGGGTGACGAAGGCCAGCCGGTCGCCGAGCCTGGTGGGCGCGCCGTCCTCGCCCGTGAGCGGGCGGTTCTGGTCGAACCGCAGCCTGAGCCGTAGGTCCTGAGTGGTGCTGCGCCACTCGCAGTCCCAGCGGCCCCAGCCGGTCCTGGGGTCGAGCGCGTCCACGCCGGGCACGGCCGTGGACAGCGTCCGGTCGTCGACCAGCGTGCAGGCGTCGAGGCGGGCCAGCGAGTCCCCTGGCAGGGGGCGGCGCGGCAGTTCGCCGTCGGCGTCGAGCGCGGCGTTGAGCGCGCCCGCGGCCGTCTCCACGGCCACGTCGGCGAGTTCGCACAGCGGCGCCACGCCGTCCTCGTGCTCGTACTCCGCGACGATCTCCACCATCGGGCCCTCGGCGGCGCCCGGCCCGGCCAGCTGCCGCACGCAGAAGTCGCGGCCCGCCTCCACCTCCATGACCCCGACCCCGCCGATCTCGCGCGCGGTGGCGACGCCCTGCTCCGGCGGCTCCTCCTCGAACATCACCGACAGGTCGACCGAGGCGTCGCCCGGCGGCTGGATGAGCAGGTCGCAGCGCTCCAGGGCGCCGTAGGCCCGGTCCAGGTCGGTCTCGCCGTAGGTCTCGAACGGCTCGATGTCGATGAGCGAGCACGGGTCGGCGGTGCGTTGGTCACCGAAGAGCGCCCGCCAGCCGCGCTGGTCGAGGGCCGGGTCAGGCGCCGGCGGGTCGCTCCGCGACCAGTCCAAGACCGACGGGGCGAGCGGGATCAGGGCGGCGATGCCCAGGGTCGCCGCGACCGTGCGCCAGCGGGGTGGCCGGAGGCCGGGCCGACGCAGGAGCCGCTCCAGCATCCGCTGGGCCTGCGCCGCGCTCGGCCGGGCGGCGGGGTCGCGGCGCAGCATGGCCGCGACGGGCCCGGCGAGCGGGCCGAGCTCCCGGCTTCCGAGCCGCACGAAGCCGCGCCGGGCACGCCAGTCGGTCGGGGCCTCGTCCGTGTCGCCGTACGGCGTCCGCCCGGTGGCCAGCTTGTGCAGCGTGGCGCCGAGCGAGAAGACGTCCGAGGCCGGTAACGCCCGCGCCCCGCCGACGACCTCGGGCGCCGCGTACTCCGGCGTGTGACAGGAGGGACGGCGGGTGATGGCCTGGCCGTCCCGTTGGATGGCGGTGCCGAAGTCGGCGATCTTGGCGATCCCGGCGTCGCCGATCATCACGTTCTCGGGCTTGATGTCGCCGTGCGTGACGCGCTTGCCGTGCACGGCCGCCAGGCCGCGGGCGATCTGGACGCCGAGCTCGGCGGCCTCCGCCCAGGGGAGCCGGCCGTCCTCGGCCTCGGCCAGCCGCTCGGCCAGGCTGCCGCCCGACACCCACTCCATGACCAGCCAGTGGACGGGGGCCCGCGAGGGCCCGGCCGCGTCCGCCTCGGTGTCCGGTTCCACCGCGTAGAGCGTGACCACGTGCGGGTGTTCGAGCCGGGCCAGGATCTCGGCCTCGCGCCGCAGCTGTCGCAGGGGGTCGGGGGACGCCGGATCGGTCGGCTCCTGGGCCCGCTTGAGGGCCACGGTGCGCCCGAGCGACTCGTCGACGCCCCGCCAGACCTCGCCCATGCCGCCCCTGAGCGGCCCCTCGACGAGCCGGTACCGCCCGCCGACGACCTTGCCCACGTGCCCGCCGTCGTGTTCCACGTCGTGTTCCACCGAGGCCCGCCCCCGTTCCGCATGCGACCCGTCGCGTGGCGTGACGATACTGCACGGCGGGGTCGCCGCGCGGCCGGTCCCGGAGATCGGTCCGTGATGGGCTCAGTCGTTCTCGACGGGATAGGGCTCGTCGTCGGGGCTGCTGGTCCAGCGGATGTAGAGGGTGCCGTCGGGGCCGGTCCGCACCCAGGAACTGTCCTGCGCGGCGCAGGAGTCGTCGCTCTCCTGGTCGATGAGGAGGTCGGGCGAGAGCAGCAGTTCGTCGCCGCGCACCGCCGCCAGCTGGTTCTCCGTCACGCAGGTCTGGCCGTCGAGCCGCCACGTCCACCGCCACACGGTGTCGCCGACCGCGCCCTGCTCGATGATGACCTCGTCGAGGCCCTCCGCGCCCTCTTCCGTGGTGTACGCGTCGCGCCAGGACCGCACCAGGTCGGCGGGTACGGCGCCCGTCCCGCCGGTGGTGGCGCGCGCCAGGGAGGTCTCCTGGCCGCCGCCGCTCCACCGCAGGTCGCCGTCCGGGAGCAGGGTCAGCGACCTGACGACGCCGTCCGCCCGGCAGTTCTCCGCCGCCTCGCTCTCGGGCACGCTGCGCTCGGCGACCTCCGTGTAGTCGAGCCGGTCCTCGTGCGGCGACTCGAGGCGGATGTCGTAGACGCACATCGAGTCCATGTAGGTGACGACCGCCCGGCCCAGGCGCTCGCCGGCGCTCGCCTGCCCGATCTCCAGCCACAGGGCCTTCCACCCCGGCTCTCCCTCGGTGCCGTACTCGCCCTGCCAGGCGCCGAGATAGCCCTCCGCCACGGCGGCGGGGCCGGCCGGCGTCGTGGCGGTGGACTCCGGCGTCCGGGCGGCGCCGTCGTCGTCCGGGCCGTCGTCGCCGGCGAGCGCCACCACGGTGGCCAGGCCGAGCACCGCCGCCAGGGCGGTGCCGGCCAGCGCGAGGAGCGGCCACCGGCGTCCGCGCCGCGCGGCCGGGGTCGGGGCCGTGGCCGGGGGAGCGGACGGCGGTGGCGGCAGGGGGAGGACGGCCGTGGGGGACGCGTCGGGGGCGGCGGGTTCGGTGGACTTCGGGGGCGCGAGCGCCAGCGGCCGGGTCGGCTGGCTGTGTTCGAGCGCCAGCAGGGCCTGGGCCGTCCGCCCGATCCGCTGCACGACCTCGGGCGGCAGCCAGGGCCGCCCGTCGGGCGCCGGTTGGCGCAGCAGCTCGGCCAACGGCGTCCGCGCGGCCGGGTCCCTGGCCAGGCAGCCGCCGATCAGCTCGCGCAACTCGTCGGGGACGCGGTCGAGTTCGGGGGGCTCGTGGACGATGCGGTAGGTGAGGAGGTGCGGTGAGGTGTCGAGCGCGCCGAACGGGGTGCGGCCGGTGACGGCGTAGGTCAGCAGCGAGCCGAGGCCGAACACGTCGCTGGCCGGGGTGAGTCGGCCGCCCTCCACCTGCTCAGGCGACATGAAGCCCGGTGAGCCCACGACGGTTCCGGTGCGGGTGATCCGGTCACCGGGCGCCGGGTCGAGCGCCCGCGCGACGCCGAAGTCGATGACCCGGGGGCCGTCGAAGGTCAGCAGCACGTTGGACGGCTTGAGGTCCCGGTGCAGCACGCCGGCGGCGTGCACCGCGCTCAGCGCCCTGGCCATGCCGCCGGCGAGGAGCAGCGCCGCGGGCACGGGGAGGGTGCCGTGCTCGCCGACCACCTGGAACAGGGAGGGCCCGGGGATGTACGCGGTCGCGACCCACGGGCTCTCGGCGCCGGTGTCGGCGTCGAGCACCGGCGCGGTCCACTCGCCGCCCACCCGCCGGGCGGCGGCGATCTCCCGGTCGAAGCGGCGGCGGAACTCGGGGTCGCTGGCCAGGCTGGTCAGGATCGTCTTCACGGCGACCGTCCGGCCACGCCCCGACCGCCCCAGGTACACGGTCCCCATGCCGCCCTCGCCGAGTCTGCCGAGCAGCCGGTAGGGGCCGATCCGGTCGGGGTCCTTGGGCGTCAGCTGCTCCATCTCGGCGCCGCTCCTGGTGGTCGCGTGGGTGACGGTCGTTCGGGCGCCCGATTCCACCCCACGCCGCCCGGGACCCCTCCCGAGCGTCAGCCGGCGGCGTGCCTCACAGGCCGCCGCCGAACTCGGCCAGCAGCTCCTGGAGCGTCTGCGCGTGGCGGAGCGTGGTGAACGAGACGGAGCCGTCGTCGGCGACGGAGTAGCCGTGCACGGCGGGCCTGGGCAGGGCGTTGTAGGCGAACGGGGTGGAGAAGTAGTAGGCGCCGGTGTCCAGGAGGGCGACGACGTCGCCCGGAACGAGGCGGGGCAGGAGGCGGTCGCGGGCGGTGAGGTCGCCGGCGAAGCAGCAGGGGCCCGCCACGTCCTGGCGGACCCGGGGGCCGACCTTGGGGACGCCGGTCGCGTCGTGGACGGCGATCCGCAGCGGCCAGGACTCGGGGACGAACGCGGTGCGGACCGCGACCTGGGCGCCCGCGTGGGTGATGGCGATCGGGCGGCCGCCGGCGGACTTCGTGTACTCGACGCGGGCCAGGATCAGGCCCGACTTGGCGAGCAGTGCCCGGCCGAACTCGGTGACCAGGCCGTAGCGGCCGTCGAACAGGCCGGGGACCGTGCGGCGCAGCAGCGTGGCGTAGTCGTGGAAGGTGGGGTCGACCGCGTCGGAGGCGAAGTTGACGGGGAGGCCGCCGCCGATGTCGATGGTGTCGACCTGGGCCCGGCCGGCGGCGGCGTTGATCTCCTCGGCGAGCCGGTAGGTCTCGCGCACCCCGGCGGCCATCCGGTCGAGGGGGACGCCCTGGGAGCCGACGTGGCAGTGCAGCCGGGTGAGCCACGGCCGGTCGCGGAAGGCGCGCAGCACCCACTCCCGCGCCCCCTCGTCGCGCAGCGCCACGCCGAACTTGCTGGTGGCGGTGGCGGTGCTCATGGCGTCGATGGAGCCGCCGCCGAGCTGCGGGTTGACGCGCAGGCCGAGCGGGCCGTGCCGGGGCGCCTCGGCGCGCAGCGCGTCGATGCGGTCGAGTTCCTGGGGGTTGTCGGCGTTGAGGGCGACGCCGAGGGCCAGGGCCTGGCGGAGCTCGGTGGGGGTCTTGGCCGGCGAGTCGAGGACGACGCGGTCGGCGGCGACGCCGGCGGCCCGGGCGAGGGCCAGCTCGCCGGGGCTCGCCACCTCGCAGCCGACGCCCAGGCCGTCGAGCAGCCGCAGCACCGGGACGAGGGAGCAGGCCTTGACGGCCAGGGTGTGCAGCACGCGCTGACCGGGCGCGGTGACCGCGTCGAAGGCAGCATGGAGTGCGCCGGCGGTTCGCTGGACGCCGTCGAGGTCGAGCAGGGCGGCGAGTGGCTGCTCGTCGGTGAGCGGGCGGCGGTCGAGCGCCGCCCGGACGGCCAGCTCGCGTCGGGCGGCGACACCGGACGGATTGTCGGAAGGAACGACCATTCTCACAGCGAAGCATGGTTTCCCCGCGGATCGTGGCGTGGTCGTTGACTGAAATTATTCAAAGTCGGGAAGCTGTGAATGGCGATCGTCACCGTCGTCGTCGCAGACCGTCGTGCCGGGGAGGCAGGCCATGGCAGGACCCAGGACCGTGAGAGCGCCGCACGGCGGTGAGCTGACCGCCAGGGGCTGGCCGCAGGAGGCGGCCCTGCGGATGCTCCGCAACAACCTCGACCCCGAGGTGGCCGAGCACCCCGAGCAGCTCGTGGTCTACGGCGGCTCGGGCAAGGCCGCCCGCGACTGGCGCTCCTTCGACGCGATGGTCGCCACGCTGCGCGACCTCGGCCCCGACGAGACGATGCTGGTCCAGTCGGGCCGCCCGGTCGGCGTGCTGACCACTCACGAGTGGGCGCCGCGCGTGCTGATCGCCAACTCCAACCTGGTGGGCGACTGGGCCACCTGGGAGGAGTTCCGCCGCCTTGAGGCGCTGGGCCTGACCATGTACGGCCAGATGACGGCCGGCTCCTGGATCTACATCGGCACCCAGGGCATCCTCCAGGGCACCTACGAGACCTTCGCCGCCGTCGCCGGCAAGCGGTTCGGCGGCTCGCTCGCCGGCACGGTCACGCTGACCGCCGGCCTCGGCGGGATGGGCGGCGCCCAGCCGCTGGCCGTGACGATGAACGGCGGCGTGGCGCTGTGCGTCGACTGCGACCCGCGCGCCATCGCCCGCCGCATCGAACACGGCTACCTCGACGTCGCCGCCGACTCGCTCGACGAGGCGCTGACCCTCGCCGAGCGGGCCGCGAGGGAGCGGCGGCCGCTGTCCGTCGGGGTGCTCGGCAACGCGGCCGAGGTGGTGCCGAGGCTGCTGGCCATGGGTGCCCCGATCGACGTGGTCACCGACCAGACCAGCGCCCACGACCCGCTGGCCTATCTGCCGCTCGGCGTGGACTTCGCCGACATGGCCGCCCTCGCCGCCGAGCGGCCCGAGGAGTTCACCCGCCGGGCGCGCGAGTCGATGGCCCGGCACGTCGAGGCCATGGTCGGCTTCCAGGACGCCGGCGCCGAGGTGTTCGACTACGGCAACTCCATCCGCGGCGAGGCCCGCCTCGCCGGCTACCGGCGCGCCTTCGACTTCCCCGGCTTCGTGCCCGCCTACATCAGGCCGCTGTTCTGCGAGGGCAAGGGCCCGTTCCGCTGGGCGGCGCTCAGCGGCGACCCGCGCGACATCGCCGCCACCGACCGGGCCGTCCTCGAACTCTTCCCCGACAACGAGCCGCTGCGCCGCTGGATCACGCTGGCCGGCGAACGCGTCCGGTTCCAGGGGCTGCCGGCCCGGATCTGCTGGCTCGGCTACGGGGAGCGCGAGTTGGCCGGCGAGCGGTTCAACGACATGGTTGCCACTGGCGAGCTCGCGGCGCCGGTCGTCATCGGCCGCGACCACCTGGACTGCGGCTCCGTCGCCTCGCCCTACCGGGAGACCGAGGGCATGCGGGACGGCTCGGACGCCATCGCCGACTGGCCGCTGCTCAACGCCATGGTCAACGTCGCCTCCGGCGCCTCCTGGGTCTCCATCCACCACGGCGGCGGCGTCGGCATCGGCCGCTCGCTGCACGCCGGCCAGGTCACGGTCGCGGACGGCACGGCCCTGGCCGGCGAGAAGATCCGCCGGGTGCTGACCAACGACCCCGGCACGGGCGTCATCCGGCACGTGGACGCCGGCTACCCGGAGGCCGAACGCGTCGCCGCCGAACGCGGCGTCCGCATCCCCATGCGGGGCCCTGGCCCGGGCGGGCTCGGCGACGACGACGTTCCGGGCGGCGCCCGGTGAGCGGCGGGCGGCGGGCCCCGGGCGGAGCGGATCGCCGGTCGGCGTCGCGCGAGCGCGCCGTGCCGGTGACCGGCCGGCCGTCGGCGGGGCCCTGGCCGGGCGGGCTTGGCGGCGATGTTCCGGGGCGAAGCGATGTCGGGCGAAGCCCGGTGAGGGCCGGGCGTGAAGCCGGCCGGGACGCAGCCGGGTTCTTCGGGCGTGACGCCGGCCGCGAGGCCGGTTCGCGGCGGGAGCCTGGGCCCGCGTCGCTCGCCGAGCGCGTCTCGCCGGCGATCGGCAGGCCAACGGCGAGGCCCTGGCTGGCGGGCTCGGCGACGTCCCCGGGCGAAGCCCGGTGAGCGGCGGGTGGAACGCCGGGCACGCACCCGGCGGGGCGGAAACCGGGTCCGCGACCTCGCGGGCGAGCGACTTCCGGACGATGTGGGACGAGCTGCGGCCCATCGGCCGAACCGCCGGAGGCTACCGGCGGTTCGCGTGGACGCCGGTCGACGGCGAGCTGCGGGCCTGGTTCCGGGCGCAGGCCGCGGCCCGTGGGCTGGCCCACGAGGTGGACCGCAACGGCAACGAGTGGGCCTGGCTCGGCGACCGGGACCGCGGCGACGCCGTCGTCACCGGCTCCCACCTCGACTCGGTGCCCGGCGGCGGCGCCTTCGACGGGCCGCTCGGCGTGGTCTCCGGCTTCGCCGCCCTCGACGGGCTGCGGGCCAGGGGAGTGACGCCGCGCCGGCCGCTCGCCGTCGTCGCGTTCGCCGACGAGGAGGGCGCCCGGTTCGGCGTGGCCTGCGTCGGCTCCCGGCTGGCCTGCGGGCTCCTCGACCCCGAGCGCGCCAGGTCGCTGCGCGACGCCGACGGCGTCACCCTGGCCGCCGCGATGGAGCGGGCAGGACACGACCCGGCCGCCATCGGCCCGGACCCCGAGCGGCTGGCCCGCGTCGGCGCCTTCATCGAGTGCCACATCGAGCAGGGCAGGGCCCTGGCCGACCTCGACCGGCCGGTCGGCGTGGGCTCGGTGATCTGGCCGCACGGCCGCTGGCGGTTCGACTTCGCGGGCGAGGGCAACCACGCCGGCACCACCCGCCTGGCCGACCGGCGCGACCCGATGCTCACCTACGCCCACACCGTGCTGGCCGCCCGGAAGCGGGCCCGGCTGGCCGGCGCGCTCGCCACCTTCGGCCGGGTCGCCGTCGAGCCCAACGGGGTGAACGCCGTGCCCTCGCTGGTCAGCGGCTGGCTCGACTCCCGCGCCGCCGACGCCGGCACGCTCGACGAACTCGTCGCCGGCATCGAGCGCACCGCCGCCGAACGCGGCGCCAGGGACGGGGTGACCGTCACCGTCACCCGCGAGTCCCACACGGCGGCCGTCGCCTTCGACCCGGCGCTGCGCGAACGCGCCGCCGCGCGCCTCGGCGGCGCACCCGTGCTGCCCACCGGCGCGGGACACGACGCGGGAATCCTGTCGGCGGCCGTGCCCACCGCCATGCTGTACGTACGCAATCCCACCGGGGTGTCCCACGCACCCGCCGAGCACGCCGACGAGGACGACTGCCGTGCCGGTGTCGCCGCGCTGACCGACGTACTGGAGGACCTGGTGTGTCCCTGACCGCACAGCTCTACTGGGCGGAACACGCCTGGCTCAACGGCACCGTCGAGCCAGGCGTGGTCATCGCCACCGCCGACACCGGCCACATCACCTCCGTGCGCCCCGGCGTCGACGAGCCGCCGATCGGCGCCGTCGACCTGCGCGGCCTCACCATCCCGGGCCTCGCCAACGCGCACAGCCACGCCTTCCACCGGGCGCTGCGCGGCGCGACGCAGATCGGCGGCGGCACCTTCTGG
This sequence comes from Streptomyces millisiae, assembly GCF_031845425.1. Lineage (NCBI taxonomy): Bacteria > Bacillati > Actinomycetota > Actinomycetes > Kitasatosporales > Streptomycetaceae > Streptomyces > Streptomyces millisiae. Next base: position 13,515 of record NZ_JAVREM010000015.1, on the reverse strand, counting down.
ACCTGGCGCAACGGCATGTACGACCTGGCCGCCCGGCTCACCCCCGAGAACTACCTCGCCCTCGCCACCGCCGTCTACGCCGAGATGGCGCTGGCCGGGATCACCTGCGTCGGCGAGTTCCACTACGTGCACCACGCGCCCGACGGCACGCCCTACCGCGACCCCAACGCCATGGGCGAGGCGCTGATCGCGGCCGCCGCCGAGGCCGGCGTCCGGATCACCCTGCTCGACGCCTGCTACCTGGCGGCCGGCTTCGGCGAGCCGGCCACCCCGCGACAGCGGCGGTTCTCCGACGGGACCGCCGAGCACTGGGCGGAGCGCGTCGACGCCCTGCGCCCCACGGCCCACGCCCGGATCGGCGCGGCGATCCACTCCGTGCGGGCCGTGCCGGCCGAGGCGCTGGCCACCGTGGCCGGCTGGGCCACCGAGCGGCGCGCCCCGCTCCACGTCCACCTCTCCGAGCAGCCGGCGGAGAACGAGGACTGCCTGCGCGCCCACGGCCGCACCCCCACCCGGCTGCTCGCCGACCACGGCGTGCTCGGCCCCGGCACGACCGCCGTGCACGCCACCCACCTCACCGACGAGGACATCGACCTCCTGGGCCGCTCCGACACGCGGGTCTGCGTCTGCCCGACGACCGAGCGCGACCTCGCCGACGGCATCGGCCCGACCACCCGGCTGCGGACGGCCGGCAGCCCGCTCTGCCTGGGCAGCGACAGCCACGCCGTGATCGACCTGCTGGAGGAGGCGCGCGCCCTGGAGCTCGACGAGCGGCTGCGCTCGCGCGCCCGCGGCCACTTCACGGCCGGCCAGCTCCTGCGGTCGGCCGCCGAGCACGGCCACGCCGCCCTCGGCTGGCCGGAGGCCGGCCGCATCGAGCCGGGCTGGCTCGCCGACCTGACCACGGTCGCCCTCGACACGGTCCGCACAGCGGGGCCGCCGCCCCGACTGGCCCTGGAGGCCGCGATCTTCGCCGCCACCAACGCCGACGTCCGGCACACCGTGGTCGCCGGCCGCCACATCGTCCGCGACGGCGAACACCAACTCGTCCACGACATCCCCCACCGCCTCACCGCGGCCATCGCCGTCCTCCGGGACGAGCACTGACGTGGCCTGGCGGCCGGCATGGGCCGGACACGGCCGCGCCTCGCCGCCGTGCGGCGGCTACGTGCCGTTCGGCGGCGGTGGCCGGCGGCAGCGACGGGCCGGCTTCGCCGCCTCGCCGCCGCGCGGCCGAGCCCCGGCCCGTGGGGCCCGCCGCGCCTGCGGCGGCTGCGTGCCCTCGCGGCTTCGCCGCCTCGCCGCTGCCTGGCGCGGCCCTGGGTCCGTTGGCGGCCCGCCGGGTGGCTGGTGCATCGCGCAGATCGGCGGTGGCCTGCGGTACCCGCGCCGGCTTCGCCGCCTCGCCGCTCCGCGGCCGAGCCACGGCCGGCCCGCGGTGGCTGGCGGCGCCGACGGGGCGGGTGGCCGATGGCACGCCACGGCCTTGCCGCCGCGCGGCGGCCGGCGCCGCAGGCGCGGCTCTTGTCCGCTCACCCCTACCGGCTGGCCGGCTTCGCCGCCTCGCCGCTCCGCGGCCGAGCCGCGGCCGGCCCACGCCGCAGGCGCAAGTCCGCGATCGCCGGGCGGCGTCGACGGGTCGGATGGCCGGCGGCACGCCACGGCCCTGCCGCCGCGTGGCGGCTGCGGGCCTTCGGCCGAGCCGCGGCCGGCCCGCGCCGCAGGCGCGGCCTTTGCCCGCTCACCGCTCCGGAGGAGGAACCGCACCGTGTCGGAACCGCTCAGCCCGCCCCGGCAGGGGACCCGGCAGGGGCCCCGGTCCGTCGTCGTCACCGGCATCGGCGCGCTGGTCACCAACGATCCCGCGTTCGGCCCCGGGCCGCTGGGGGTGGTGCGGGACGCGGCGCTCGTCGTCGAGGAGGGGCGCGTCGTCTGGGTCGGTCCCGCGAGCGCGGCGCCGGACGCCGACCGGCGGCACGATGTGGGCGGTCGGGCCGTGATCCCCGGGTTCGTCGACTCGCACTCGCACCTGCTGTACGCGGGCGACCGCACCGAGGAGTTCAACGCCCGGATGTCAGGGCGGCCCTACACCGCCGGCGGCATCCGCACCACCGTGGCCGCCACCCGCGAGGCGAGCGACGCCGAGCTGGCCGCGCGGCTCGCCGCCCACCTGCGGGAGATGACGCGGCAGGGGACCACCACCGTGGAGACCAAGTCCGGGTACGGGCTGACCGTGGAGTTGGAGGCCCGCGCGCTGCGCGTCGCGCGCGCCCAGCTCCAGGAGGTCACCTACCTCGGCGCGCACGTGGTGCCGCCCGAGTACGCCGACGCGCCCGAGGAGTACGTCGCGCTGGTCACCGGCCCGATGCTGGACGCCTGTGCCCCGCACGCCCGGTGGATCGACGTGTTCTGCGAGCGCGGTGCCTTCGACGCCGACCAGGCCCGGGCCATCCTCACCGCCGGGCGCCGGCGCGGCCTCGAACTCCGGGTGCACGCCAACCAGCTGACGGCCGGACCGGGCGTCAGGCTGGCCGTCGAGCTGGGCGCGCGGTCGGCCGACCACTGCACGCACCTCACGGACGCCGACGTCGACGCGCTGGCCGAAAGCGAGGGGCGAACGGTGGCAACCCTGCTCCCCGGCTGTGAGTTCTCCACCCGCTCGCCCTACCCGGACGCCCGCCGGCTGCTGGCCGCCGGCGTCGTCGTGGCGCTCGCCACCGACTGCAACCCGGGGTCCAGCTACACCAGTTCGATGCCGTTCTGCGTGGCCCTCGCGGTCCGCGAGATGGGCATGACCCCCGACGAGGCCCTGTGGTCGGCCACCGCGGGCGGCGCGGCCGCGCTCGCGCGCACCGACGTCGGCCGGCTCACGCCGGGGGCGCGCGCCGACCTGGTGGTGCTCGACGCGCCGTCCCCCGTACACCTCGCCTATCGCCCGGGGGTGCCGCTGGTCGCGGAGGTCTGGCGGGCGGGCGAACCGGAGGTCGGCCGCCCGGGTTAACCCGCCCGCGCCGCCCAGTCCCTGGCGCGCGCCAGCTCGTCGGCGTGCAGCGCCTCGCCGGCCGCGAGCACCCGGTGCCGCAGCTCGGGCGCCGTCGTCCTGGCCCGGAAGAGGAACGCCACGGACACCTCGTGCTCCGGCCGGTGCAGCACCTCGATCGGGTCGCCGGGGCTGATCAGGCCCGGGGTGATGACCCGGAAGTAGGCGCCGGGCGCGGCCTCGGCCGTGAAGCGCTTCACCCAGCCGCGCTCGCCGAGCCAGTCGGCGAAGGTGGCGCACGGGATCCGCGCCGAGGTCGCCTCCAGCACCAACTCCTCGCCCACCCGCCACCGTTCGCCGATCCGCACGTCGCTGACGTCGATCCCGAGCGTGGTCAGGTTCTCGCCGAACACGCCGGCGCCGAGGTCGCGACCGAGTTGCCGGGACCAGCGGTCGAGGTCCTCCCGCGCGTACGCGTAGACCGCCTGGTCGTCGCCGCCGTGGTGGCGCCGGTCGCACACCGCGTCCCCGGCGAGGCCACCGCCGCCGACGCCCTTGGGCCCCGGGGCCGTCACCAGCACGGGGCCGCCGGTCGGTCGCTTGTCGATGCCGGTCAGGCCGCCCGGCGCGTCGGTCCTCGCGGCCCGGCTCGCCCGGCCCGCGTTGACGGAGTGGAGTCTTCGGCTGCTCGACATGGCGTCACCCTATGTCCAGCACCGCCTTGCCCGGCACCTCGCCGGCGGCCAGCGCCGCGGTGGCCTCCCGCGCCCTGGACCAGTCGCCGCGCCAGCCGACCTGGGTGTCGAGTTCGCCGCGGGCCACCAGGCCGGCCAGCCAGGAGAGGTCGGCGGCCAGGCCCTCGCGGTCCTCGAGCAGGAAGAAGCTCTGGATGGAGCGGTTGGTCGCCCCGACGAAGTCGGCGGGCACATAGGTCTCGGGCTGCTCCGAGGTGTGCCCCATGGTCAGCAGCGTGCCGTGACGTTCGAGCGCGCGGAACGCCGCGATCCGGTGGTCGCCGCCCACCATGTCGAGCACGCCGTGCACCGGGGCGTCGAGGCCCGCGATGCCCTCCGCGCCGATCACCACCTCGTCCGCGCCGAGCGCGCGCAGCGTCTCGGCGCGGGCCGGGTTGGTGGTGGTGGCGATGACGTGTGCGCCGCCGCGCGAGGCGAGCTGGAGGGCGAACCGTCCGACGCCGCCGCCGGCACCGGTGATCAGCACCCGGCGGCCGAGCAACGGCCCGATCCGGTGCAGCCCGCGCAGCGCGGAGCCGGCGGCGACCGGCAGGGTGCTGAGGGCGCCGAGGTCGGCGCCCTCGGGGGCGATGCCGACGTCCGAGGCGTCGACGGCGCGCAGCTCGGCCCACGCGCCGTCCGCGGCCAGCGTCACCACCGGGGTGCCCGCGGCGGGGCCCGAGCCGTCGGCGGCCGCACGCTCCACGATCCCGGTGGCGTCCCAGCCGGGGATCCACCCGGCGGCGCCGCCGGGCAGGCCGTGCACCACCTCGCCGTAGTTGAGAGAGAAGGCGGCCACCCGGATCAGCGCCTGGTGCGGGGCGGGCACCGGGTCCGGCACCTCGGTCAGGGACAGCTGGCCGGGGGTCGAGTGGTCGATGGTCCAGGCGCGCACGGCGGCTCCTCACGTCGGTCGGGAAGACGGCGAAGCGATCATATGCCGGTGACTGACATTTGTCGCCGGCCGCCATTTTCCCCCGGGTAGACTCCGCCGCGTGACGGACACGGGACTGACGCTTCGGGAGCGCAAGAAGCTCAGGACGCGCCGCGCGCTGGTCGAGGAGGCGCTGCGGCTGTTCACGGAGCGGGGTTTCGGTGAGGCCACGCTCGACGAGGTGGTGGCCGCCGTCGAGGTCTCCCAGCGGACCTTCTTCCGCTACTTCTCCTCCAAGGAGGACGTCGCGCTGGCGCCGGAGAAGGAGCTGTGGGCGGCGTACGTGGCCGAGATGGAGCGCCTGCCGCCGCCGGCCGAGGGGTCGCCGTGGCCGCGTTTCGAGGAGGTCCTCTTCACCGCCGTGGCCGGCATGGCCGACGGCTGGGAGCGGCGCTTCCTGGTCAGCAGGGCGCTGTGCGACCGCACCCCGGCCCTGGTGGCGCACAGCCTGCGGCACTGCGCGGAGGTCACGGACCGGGTGGTGGCCCTGGCGGGGCGGCGGAGCCGGGGCGACGAGCTGCGGATCCGCCTCACCCTCGAACTGATGCTCGCCGCCTGGCGCTGGGCCGTGCACCAGTGGTCCGCCGAGGCCGCGGCGTCCGCCGCGGCCCACGGTGGAGCCGACCGGGAGGCGCTCTACGCGCGCATGCGGGAAGCCTTCGCCGCCCTCCCCGGCGTCGTCGCCCTCGTGACCGAGCGCGGCTGACACCGGGCGGGGGCGGCGGCGGGCCGCCGGCCGCGTGCCGGCGGGGGCGGCTACTCCTCGACCATCAGCCCTCGGCGCAGCTTGCCCAGGGTGCGGGCCAGCAGCCGGGAGACGTGCATCTGCGAGATCCCGAGCTCCTCGCCGATCTCGGACTGGGTCATGTTGCCGACGAACCGCAGCGAGAGGATCCGGCGGTCGCGCGGGGGAAGATCGGCGATCAGCGGCTTCAGGGACTCGATGTACTCGACGCCTTCGAGGTCGTGGTCCTCGTAGCCGATGCGGTCGGCGAGGGCGCCCTCGGACTCGTCCTCCTCGGGCTGGGCGTCGAGGGAGCTGGCGGTGTAGGCGTTCGACGCCGCCATGCCCTCGATGACCTCTTCCTCGCTGAGCTTCAGCCGCTCGGCCAGCTCGGCGACGGTCGGCGCGCGGTCCAGCTGCTGCGCCAGCTCGTCGCCCGCCTTGGCCAGGTCGAGCCTGAGCTCCTGGAGCCGGCGCGGCACCCGCACCGACCAGGAGGTGTCGCGGAAGAACCGCTTGATCTCGCCGATGATCGTCGGCATCGCGAAGGTCGGGAACTCGACGCCGCGATCGGCCTCGAAGCGGTCGATGGCCTTGATCAGGCCGATCGTGCCGACCTGGATGATGTCCTCCATCGGCTCGCTGCGGGAGCGGAACCGGGAGGCGGCGAACTTGACGAGCGCCAGGTTGAGCTCGACCAGGGTGTTGCGTACGTAGGCGTACTCGTGTGTGCCCTCTTCAAGGATCCGCAGCCGCGCGAAGAGGCTCTTGGAGAGTGCGCGCGCGTCCTGCGGCGCGACCTCGTCATAGCGCGGGATCTCGGGGAGTGACGCGAGCACGTCCTCGGCCGACTCCAGCTCCTGGATCTGCTCGATGTCCGGCTCTGGCCGGGTCACGGATGCCGGGAGAGCGGGATTCCCGATGTGCGGTTGTTGTGTTCGAGGGGCGGGTGACATGTGTGTCCTCCGTAGTCGTCTCGGCATATGGCTGCCGGAGCCATGACGTGCACTGCGAGTGCGGCGCCTCCAAAGCCGGCGTGGGGTATGTGTGCCCTCTACGCCTATCGGTCCTACGGCGGCGATGGCAAGTCTGCTACGCCCGAATCCGGAGGTATGCCCGTCCTGTTCGGGTGTTGAGCCGGCCGCCCAAGGGCTATGGTTTCGAACCTAACCAACAACGCGCTCCGAACTGAAGGGGGCTGCATGGACCGCGCGATGCCGGACAGTCCGCACCGGCGCCAGCTGACGGTCGATGTGCGCCGCATGGGGTCAGGCGTCGTGGTGGCGCCCTCGGGTGAGCTCGATCACCATTCCGCCGACCGGCTGCAGGAGTCGCTGAACGCCTGCGTCGCCGACGGTCGTTATCGGATCGTTATCGACTGCTCCGGCCTCGAGTTCTGCGACTCCACCGGCCTCAATGTGCTTCTCACCACACGCATGGAGGTCGAGGCTGCGGGCGGGCAGGTGCATTTGTCCGGAATGCGGCCGATTGTCGCCCGAGTTCTGGAGATAACGGGCGCCGGCGCCGTGTTCTCCGTGCACGAAACCCTGGCCGAGGCGCTGGCGGCGCTGCCGGCCGACTGATCGCCACCGGCGGGCCCGCTGTACGGAAGGGCGCGTGGCGCGTCAAACTGAGGCGCGTCAGACGCGCGCGAGCGGATCGCCCGGACGAGGTGGGTGTGCCCGTCGCGTCTCAGGGCAGAAGACACGACGCGTCGGATCGTGGGGAAGACGGACCGGCGTGCCAGCGGGCGCGTCCGAGGACGAGGGCGCGGGAACGAGATCGACGGCGCGGCGATGCGGCGAGGGGAGCGTGCATGGGGTCCACCCGACCGTACCCGGCAGGCGATCCCGGCCAGGACTCGGCCGGATCGCCACCCGAGGAACAGTTGCGCCAGGTGCGCAGGCTGCGCCTGGTCGGCACCGCGGGCGTCGTCTCCCGCGCCCGGGAGTTCGCCCGCGTGGCGCTCCACGACTGGGGCTGGCTGCCCGCCGCCACCGCCGAGCAGCGGGCCTCCGCGGAGGACGCGCTGCTGGTCGTCTCCGAGCTGGTGACCAACGCCTGCCTGCACGCCGGCGGCCCCGAGGAACTGCGCCTGGGCCACGGCCCGAAGCTGCTGCGCGTCGAGGTGCTCGACCGTGGCCTCGGCGTCCCCGCCCTGGCCTCCACCCGCCGCGCGGGCCGCCCCGGCGGACATGGCATGTTCATCGTCGAGCGGCTCTGCCTCGACTGGGGCGTGGTCCGCGAGACCGGGGCGACGGGGAAGACGGTCTGGGCCGAGCTCGCCGCGCCCCCGGCCTGCGACGACGGCCGCGAGTAGGTACCGGGAACCTCGGTTCCTCCCAGCCGGTCACCCCCGGGCGTCTACCATCACCACCATGACCCGAGTACTGCTCGCAGAGGACGACGCGTCCATCTCGGAGCCGCTGGCCAGAGCGCTGCGCCGCGAGGGATACGAGGTAGAGGTTCGGGAGGACGGCCCGTCAGCGCTGCGCGCCGGGCTCGGTGGGGACGTCGATCTCGTGGTGCTCGACCTGGGGCTGCCCGGCATGGACGGCCTGGAGGTCTGCCGCCGGCTGCGCACCGAGGGCCTCGGTCTGCCGGTGCTGGTGCTGACCGCCCGCGCCGACGAGGTGGACACCGTGGTCGGCCTGGACGCCGGCGCCGACGACTACGTGACCAAGCCCTTCCGGCTCGCCGAACTGCTGGCCCGCGTCCGCGCCCTGCTGCGGCGCGGCACGGCCGAGGCGGCGCCGGCCCCCACCGTGCACGGCATCCGGATCGACGTCGAGTCCCACCGCGCCTGGATGGGCGAGGACGAACTGCACCTGACCGCCAAGGAGTTCGACCTCCTGCGGGTGCTGGTGCGGGACGCCGGCCGGGTCGTCACCCGCGAGCAGCTGATGCGCGAGGTCTGGGACACCACCTGGTGGTCGTCCACCAAGACCCTCGACATGCACATCTCCTGGCTGCGCAAGAAGCTCGGCGACGACGCCGCCAACCCGCGCTACATCGCCACCGTCCGCGGCGTGGGCTTCCGCTTCGAGAAGAGCTGAGCCGGGGCCCCCTTACGTGCGCCGTCGCCTCATCACCTCCACGCTCGCCGTGGTGCTCGTCGTCATCGCGGTCTTCGGCGTGTCCCTCTTCACCATCGAGGCCAGGTCGATCGAGTCGAGCGCCGCCGACCGCCTCGACTCCGAGACCGCCCGGCTGCTCGCCGACGTCGAGAGCCGCATCGCCAACGGCGACGAGCTCACCGCCGAGGCGCTGCGCGCCTCCGTGCCCGCCGACCGGCACGTCGCGATCCGGGTGCCCGACACCGAGCCCATCACCATCGGGCAGCCCATCGAGGGTGGCGTGATGCGCGCCCAGGAGACCGGCACGCACGGCGAGACCGTCGTCGTCGAGCAGCCCAGGTCGGTGGTGACCGACGAGGTCAACCGGATGCTCACCCTGATCCTGGTGGTCTCCCTGCTGGCCGTCGCCGCCGCCGGGCTGCTCGCCGTGCAGCAGGCGTCCCGGGTGGCCGCCCCGCTGCTCGACCTCGCCGAGACCGCCGAGCGCCTCGGCTCGGGCGACCCGCGCCCCAGGCACCGCCGCTACGGCGTCCCCGAGCTCGACCGGGTCGCCGACGTGCTGGACGCCAGCGCCGAGCGCATCGCCCGGATGCTCACCGCCGAGCGCCGGCTGGCCGCCGACGCCTCGCACCAGCTGCGCACCCCGCTGACCGCGCTCTCCATGCGGCTGGAGGAGATCATCGCCACCGAGGACCGGGACACCGTCCAGGAGGAGGCGAGCATCGCCCTCACCCAGGTGGAGCGGCTGACGGACGTGGTGCAGCGGCTGCTCACCAACTCCCGCGACCCCCGCCTCGGCTCCGCCGTCGGCTTCGACCTGGACGAGGTCGTGGTGCAGCAGATAGAGGAGTGGCGCCCGGCCTACCGCAACGCGGGCCGCGCCATCGTCCACTCGGGCAAGCCGGGGCTACGCGCGGTCGGCACCCCGGGCGCCGTCTCCCAGGTGCTGGCCTGCCTGGTGGAGAACGCGCTGATGCACGGCGCGGGCACGGTGGCGCTGCGCACCAGGACCACCGGCAACCAGGTGGTCGTCGAGGTCACCGACCAGGGGCCGGGCGTGCCGACGGAGCTGGGCGCCCGGGTCTTCGAGCGCACCGTCAGCGGCCGCAACTCCACCGGCCTCGGCCTGGCCGTGGCCCGGGACCTCGCCGAGGCGGACGGCGGCCGTCTCGAACTGCTCCAGGGCAGGCCGCCGGTGTTCGCGCTCTTCCTGAGCCGCGAAGCGGATTAGGCGTTGGGAGGGGTCTGAGCCGCGAAGCGGAGTCGCGGGGCGCCGAGGAGGGCTCAGCGCGGGGGTGACGAGGGAGCGGCCGGCTCGGCGGCCGCCGGGGCCTCCGCGACCCGGAACACCCAGGTGCGGTAGGACCAGAACCGGAAGAGCGAGCCCAGGCCGAGCCCGATCACGTTCTTGGCCACGTTGTCGGCGAGCGACGAGGTGAAGTCGAGGCCGTAGTGGGAGAGCGCGAGCACCCCGTTCTCGATCACCATCCCCACCCCGGAGAACAGCAGGAAGAGGCTGGCCTCCCGGCTCCGCCCGCTCTTGTCCCGGTCGCGGTAGGTCCAGTAGCGGTTGCCCACGTAGTTGGTGAGGATCGCGGCCGTGGTGGCGAGCACGCCGGAACGCACCGGGGCCAGGCCCGCGCCCTGGGTGCACAGGTTGAACACCACCACGTTGACCACGACGCCGAGCGCGCCCACGGTGCCGAACTTCGCGACCTCGTGGGCGATACCGCGCATTCGGTCGCGGAGCGTGAGCCCATCGCTCATGGTGGCATCGTAGCCAGGCAGTCCCGGCCGCTCTCGGCGGGGGGACGGCGGATACGCTGGGTGCGTGACTTTTCCCGTGGTCGGCATGGTCGGAGGCGGTCAGCTCGCCCGTATGACCCATGAGGCGGGCATCCCGCTCGGCATCCGGTTCAAGCTGCTCAGTGACGCTCCGCAGGATTCGGCCGCTCAGGTGGTGCGGGACGTGGTGGTGGGCGACTACCGCGATCTGGACACGCTGCGTGGTTTCGCGCGCGGTTGCGACGTGATCACGTTCGATCACGAACATGTGCCGACGGAGCACCTCCGGGCGCTTGAGGCCGAGGGCATCGCCGTGCGGCCTGGCCCCGACGCCCTGGTGCACGCCCAGGACAAGGGCGTGATGCGCGCCAGGCTGACCGAGCTCGGCGTGCCCTGCCCCCGCCACCGGCTGGTCGCCGACCCGGCGGACGTGGCGCGCTTCGCCGCCGAGGTCGGCGGCTTCCCCGTGGTGCTGAAGACCGTGCGCGGCGGCTACGACGGCAAGGGCGTCTGGGTGGTCGACTCGGCCGCCGAGGCCGCCGCCACCACCGCCCCCTTCCTGGCCGGCGTGCCGGTGCTCGCCGAGGAGAAGGTCGCCTTCACCCGCGAGCTGGCCGCCAACGTGGTCCGCTCCCCGCACGGCCAGGCCGTCGCCTACCCGGTCGTCGAGTCCGTCCAGGTGGACGGCGTCTGCGACACGGTGATCGCGCCCGCGCCCGACCTCGCGGACGAGCTCGGCCTCGCCGCACAGCAGCTGGCGCTGCGCATCGCCAAGGAGCTGGGCGTCGTCGGCCACCTGGCGGTCGAGCTGTTCGAGACCGAAGACGGCCGGGTGCTGGTCAACGAGCTGGCGATGCGCCCGCACAACTCGGGCCACTGGACCCAGGACGGCGCCGTCACCTCGCAGTTCGCCAACCACGTCCGCGCGGTGCTCGACCTGCCGCTCGGCGACCCGCGGCCGCGCGCCCCCTGGACGGTGATGGCCAACGTGCTGGGCGGCGACTTCCCCGACATGTACCCGGCCTACCTGCACTGCATGGCCCGCGACCCCCGGCTGAAGATCCACATGTACGGCAAGGACGTCAAGCCGGGCCGCAAGGTGGGCCACGTCAACACCTACGGCGACGACCTGGCCGACGTCCGCGAGCGGGCCAGGCACGCCGCCGACTACCTCCGAGGAGTCATCACCGAATGAGCACCGCCTCCCCCCTCGGCGGCCCCCTGGTCGGCATCGTGATGGGCTCCGACTCCGACTGGCCCGTGATGAAGGGCGCCGCCGACGCGCTCGCCGAGTTCGGCGTCCCGCACGAGGTCGACGTCGTCTCCGCGCACCGCATGCCCCACGAGATGGTGGCCTACGGCGAGGGCGCGGCCGGTCGCGGCCTGAAGGCGATCATCGCCGGCGCGGGCGGCGCCGCCCACCTGCCGGGCATGCTCGCCTCCCTCACCCCGCTGCCGGTGATCGGCGTGCCGGTGCCGCTCAAGCACCTCGACGGCATGGACTCGCTGCTCTCCATCGTCCAGATGCCGGCCGGCGTGCCGGTGGCCACCGTCTCGGTCGGCGGCGCCCGCAACGCCGGGCTGCTCGCGGTCCGCACCCTGGCCGCGCACGACCCCGAGCTGCTGGAGCGGATGCGGGAGTTCCAGCGCGGCCTGAAGGAGCAGGCCACCGAGAAGGGCCGGCGGCTGCGGGCCGCCCTGGCCGGCGGCGCCGCGTGACCGGGGACCGCCTCGCCGAGGCCCGCGCGCTGCTCGCCGAGCACCCCGTCGTCGACGGCCACAACGACCTGCCGTGGGCGCTGCGCGAGCAGGTCGGCTACGACCTCGACCGCCGCGACATCGCCGTCGACCAGAGCGCCGCCCTCCACACCGACCTGCCGCGGCTGCGCGCCGGCGGCGTCGGCGGCCAGTTCTGGTCCGTGTACGTGCCGGGCCGGCTCGCCGGGGACGCGGCCGTCAGCGCCTGCCTGGAGCAGATCGACGCGGTGCGGACGCTGCTCGACCGCTACCCGGACCGGCTGGTGGCCGCGGCCACCGCCGACGAGCTGGAGGCGGCGCGGCGGGAGGGCCGGATCGCCTCGCTGATGGGCGCCGAGGGCGGCCACTCCATCGCCAACTCGCTGGGCACGCTCCGCGCCTTCCACCGGCTCGGCGTCCGGTACATGACGCTCACCCACAACGAGAACAACGACTGGGCCGACTCGGCGACGGACGAGCCACGGCACGACGGCCTCTCCGCCTTCGGCGAGGAGGTGGTGCGGGAGATGAACCGGATCGGCATGCTGGTCGACCTCTCGCACGTCGCCGCCACCACCATGCGGGACGCGCTGCGGGTCACCGAGGCGCCGGTGATCTTCTCGCACTCCTCGGCGCGCGCCGTCTGCGACCACCCGCGCAACGTCCCCGACGACGTGCTGGCCGCGCTGCCGGCCAACGGCGGGGTGGCGATGGTCACCTTCGTGCCGAAGTTCGTACTGCCGGAGGCCGTGGAGTGGACCCGGCGCGCCGACGAGAACATGGTCGCCAACGGCCTCCACCCGCTGGACACGACCGAGGCCGGGATGCGGGTGCAGCGCGCCTTCGAGGCGGCGAACCCCCGCCCGCGCGCGACGGTCGCCACGGTGGCCGACCACCTCGACCACATGCGGGAGGTCGCCGGCGTCGACCACCTCGGCATCGGCGGCGACTTCGACGGCACGGCGTTCCTCCCGGACGGCCTGGACAGCGTCGCCGGCTATCCGCTGCTGATCGCCGAACTCCTCGACCGCCGGTGGTCGCGCGGCGACCTCGCCAAGCTCACCTGGCACAACGCGGTCCGCGTCCTCCGCGACGGGGAGTCCGTGGCCCACGACCTCTCCGCTCGCCGCGGCCCCTCCCTCGCCACGATCGAGAGCGCCACGAGCGCGTAGCGCTCGTCAGAACCGACCCGGGTCAGCGCCCGGCCGAGCGGCTGCGCGGCGACGATGCCGGCGGCCCGGCAGGGCCGGCTTAGCCGGTGCCGGTCGTCGACCGCCGCACCGGCCGCACGCGCTTCCGGCCTGGCGCCACCGTGAGCGGCACGGCCGCGCCGGCCGTCGCGTGGCCGTGAGCGTGCACGCCGGCCGAGGCTCGGCGGCTGCGCCGCAGGCCGGCAGGGCGCGTATCGGGCCTTCGGCCGCATGGGCGCCGCTTCGCCGCGCGGGCCGGCACCGCACTGGCCGGGCCCCGCCGGGCCGTCCACCGTGCGTGGCGCGATTCGGCCCGCCACCCACCCGCCCTTTTCGCGCTTCGCGCAGTGGGTG